>DTVI01000175.1 GCA_012963655.1 Sulfurimonas sp. | reverse complement strand
CGGGTATGCTTGAGAAGAAAAGAATTGAGATAAGCGTCTTCGAGTTTTCCCGTTTTTGTTATTTTTCGTAAAAGGGACTCATCAATTTCAGTGAAATCATATTTCAAATCATAACTGGGTGTGGTTGTTTTGACCTTTTGAAAACACATGGAATGATAAGTGTTATTGGTCAGGGAATAGCCCCTCCCAATCTCAGGCGTCACCCCAAGGTCTGAAATTCGATTATCCTTGATCACTCGTGGAGAGGCCCCAATGTTTTGCATAAGGGCCAGAAACAAAAGAAGAAATTTCATATTGACCTCAATTTAGGGAAGAATTCTTGCCAGCTCAGGAAGGCAGTAATGCTGAAAAAGAGGCCTTATAGGAATGGTTTGATCGCGCACCTTTTTACAGGCATCGATCTCTCTAAAATGGACAGAGTCAATGCCTCTTTTTTCCATTTCTTTCACGCATTCAATGGCCCTTTTGTCGCCATAGAGAAAGTTTGTATTTTCGTCGTAAATGTCATCAATCGTCTTCTTACTGATCCATTGAAGAAGAGTGGAAAGTTTGGCCTCTTTTTCCCTATTTGTGGGCTCCGTTAAATCGAGGATATATGTTTTTTCTGGATCGAAATCATATTGATCACCTCGATCTGTAGGAAACTTTTCCTTTAAAGTCCGTAGACAATTGAGCCCTTGGTAATAAAGACTTGTAAAAGCACTATCGATACGATCAATTTCGGCGATAAGCTCACTGTTGGCCTCAAGGTTTCTCTTTTTTTCAAATTGAATGCTGTCGCCCTGGGAATCAAGTTTCAGTTCATTTTGAAACTCGGGGTTTTCCATCCAAGGAACAATTTCCACCGTTGAAATAACTCCCATCAGAGCTTTGCATAGCAAGAATAGCGTTTTTGACAATTCTTTTAAAGGATTCAATATCAGTAGGAAGGAGATCCGCCTGATGGTCTTTCCCTAACCCATAGGCCCAGACATTGATTTGAAGTTTCTTTTTAAATGTTTCTCTATGAAAAGAGCGTGACGTTCCTGTTTCTTGGCCACTTGATTTAAAAAGAGACCGAAGATGGGCCTTTAACTTACTGTCAAACTTGGTGTCTCTTTTTACAAACTCTGTTTTGTAGGTCAGCATGGCGAAAAACTTTGAGTTTCGACCGATCGAACGAATATAAGAAGGCCCACACGAGTTGAAAAAGCTGACGATGTCTCTTTTTCTTAAAAGCTCAATAGCATCCGCGCTGAGTCCTGTTTTTCCTTCATCTAAAGAATGATAGTAGGAGTCAAGATCAAGCGAGACAAAAATATGATGGTGATAATAGGTCTTATCGCCTTCATCAATAACGGTCTTGGTAAAGTTATTGGAGATAAAAATATATTTTAAAGAGGAACTCAATTCATTTCTTCTCGAGAACTTCTCTTTCCACGTTTCATCGAGGTCCGTGAATTTATATTGAAAATCATAGCTCGGTCTTGTCAGGGCAATTTTAGAGAAGCACGTTGACTGAAGAGTATTGGTCGCCATGGAATAGCCTCTTCCTACAACCGGGGTCATACCCTTATCCTTAAAGCGATTGTCTTTAATAACTCTAGGACTGGCCTCTAGAGAAAAGGCCTGGAGAAGAAAAAAAACTGAACACACGAGAAGTTTCATCATAAAATCCCTGTTAAAAACAAAACCAATGAAAAATTTTGTATTGAATTATGTTCTGTATATAGAAAGAAAAAGAAGTGGTAAAGAACTCAATGAGAAAGGGTGCGCAAATAAAAAATGTTAGACCCCACTCATGAACCAGGACAAATGATCCATCATTTCTTTAATGACTAAAATTTAATA
>DTVI01000174.1 GCA_012963655.1 Sulfurimonas sp. | reverse complement strand
TCTGAGATAAAAACAGAAAAGAATCTAGCCTTAAAACGTCATATCGCTAAGTTTGACAATTGGACACCTAAGTCTGATGAAGATTTAAAAATGAATACAGATGACATGAAAATGGCATATGAAGCTTTAGATGATAAGCTGAGATCTGCTCTTCACCTATCTTATGACCGTATTAAAGTGTATCATGAAAAACAACTGCCAAAGTCTTGGTTTGACACGGAAGAAAATGGAACTATCTTAGGGCAAAAGGTAACAGCCGTTGATAAGGCGGGTCTTTATATCCCTGGTGGAAAAGCGGCTTACCCCTCTTCACTTTTAATGAATGTAATTCCTGCGCAAGTAGCAGGGGTTGAAGAGATAGTTGTATGTACGCCAACACCTGATAATGAGCCAAACCACCTTTTACTAGCGGCATGTCATTTATGTGGTGTGAAAAATGTATATAAGGTAGGTGGTGCTTCAGCCATTGCTGCTATGGCCTATGGAACAGAAAGTATTCCTAAGGTTGATGTGATTACTGGACCGGGTAATATCTTTGTGGCTACGGCTAAAAAGCTTGTTTTTGGTGAGGTAAATATAGATATGATTGCTGGGCCTTCTGAAATCGGTGTACTTGCTGATGAAACGGCAAACCCAAATCACTTAGCCATAGATCTTCTTTCTCAGGCAGAACATGATGAAATGGCTTCTTCTATATTAATCACACCTTCACAGCGTATTGCGGATGAAACGATAATCGAAATAGAAGCATGGCTTAAAAAACTTCCACGTGAAAAGATTGCTAGAAAGTCTATAGAAGACAGAGGCGCAGTTATTGTGACTAAGGACATGGACGAAGCGCTAAAACTGATGAATGAGATTGCTCCTGAGCACTTGGAAGTAGTTACGGTTAATCCATTTGAATTATTGCCTAAAATAAAACATGCAGGTGCTATTTTCTTAGGTCCAAATACACCTGAGGCTGTTGGCGATTATGTTGCCGGTCCTAATCATACCTTACCAACAGGTGGAACAGCTAAGTTTTATTCTCCTCTTGGAGTAGAAAACTTTATGAAAAAGTCTTCAATTATTTCTTTTTCTGCCGATGCTATTAATGAAATTGGTGAAGCTTGTGCTATGATAGCTCATACCGAATCTTTAACAGCTCACGAAATGTCAGTTCGTGTACGTTTAAAAAAATAGACTTCTTCTTAATGAAGGAGTAAAATCTTTCAAAGAGAGAAATATGGAATACATACTTTTACATCCACCTTTAGTTCATTTCGCCATAGTCTTACCCTTTCTTGCGCTAGTTTTTCAGTTAGCCTATTCTGTTACTAATAATTATACTTATTCTCAATGGTCAGCAAGAAAGGGTAAGACTATGGCGAAATGAACTAAAGGTGCATTGTAACTGCAATAGTTATAACTACTGCCTGGTATACAGGTGGGGTAGAGGGAAGTGATGTTTATCCTTTATTAAGTGAAGCAGGGCAAGAAACCTTAAAGTCACATAAAAACCTTGGCCTTTATATCATGGTGACTACTATTATTATTTGCTTAGTTAAGCTTGTAGCTTGTAAATCACGAAATGTACTCTTAGAAACACTTATTTTTGTCTCTTTACTAGGGCTAACATCTGCCTTAGCTTATCAAGGACTACTTGGTGGAGATGTAGTATATAAGCACGGAGCAAATGTTGAAGACCATTCAGATGGTTTAGACTGTCTTGCTGATCCAAGTGACTTTATCGAGGATGAGTAGCGTAAAGAAAAGGTGAACTGCTTCACCTTTTTAGCTTCGGAACCAGAGTTGATGTTTGCGAAGCGAACCAACGTCGGCCTAGGCAAT
>DTVI01000173.1:5121-7425 GCA_012963655.1 Sulfurimonas sp. | reverse complement strand
AAGTGAGTTTTTAATATCATGTTGCACAAAAAATTCTAAAGGTAAAAAACTTATGGATACAAGTATTGAAATAAAATTTAAAGTAACACCTAAACAAAAAGCGATTATAGAGTCTAGAGTCTTTGAAAATGGATTTGATGACATTTCTGCTTATGTAAAAGTTGTTGCACTTAAGTCACAAGAGTTTAGACTTACAACAGCGGGAGAAGAAGAAAAAGAAGCTACCATTGAACTAGGCTTTAGAGTAACTCAAGGTCAAGTAGAAAAACTAGAAGAAAATATGGAAAAAAGCAAGTGTGAAGACCTTGAAACATATTTACGATTTGTTGCCCTGCACGCAGTTGTCTACACTGTTGTTGAAGTGCGTTCAACAGGAAATTTCGACGCTATGTTAGAGCGTATTGCTGAGGGTCGTAGAAAACCTACTCGTAACGCATTTAGCGCATATAATATTAAGAGTTAAAAATATTTGCATCCTATTTTAGGTGTAAATATTTATTTGGCATTATTTCCAATTACTATAGCTGTTTCAAAGTCTCATCTTAAACTATGAGATCAAGTCGTGAATTTACACTTTTATGAATTCACAATTCACGACATGACCCAAATTTCAAAGTACCCTATCCCCTTTATTTTTTTTAAAAATAAAACAGCTTTAGAGTATATAGTTTCATAAAATAATTAATTTAGGAATAAAAATATGACAAGTAATATAATAGATTATGGTGCTTTCAAGTCTCTATCAACGGATGATTTTTTAGAAAAACTGGAAGAAGGGTATACTATTATTGATGTACGACGTCAAGACGAGTGGAATGCTACTGGTGTAATAGAAGGTAGTATAAAAATCACCTTTTTTGATGAATCAGGTCAATACGATGCAAAAGCATTTCTAGATGCCTTTAGTAAGGTGGTAACACACAAAGATCAACCTTTTATCTTAGTATGTGCCCATGCACATAGAACCAAAAGTATTGGAGAATTCTTAGGTCTCAAAATGGGATATAAACATGTCTTCGAATTAGATGGAGGAATTAATGATGGTTGGATTGATTTGGGCTATGGGACGGTACCTTAAGTACTAATGTATTAGAAGAACTTTAAATTAAAGACCCAAGTCTTAATTTTTTTTAAAAAAGAAAAATGTAGATTCAATCCCTCGAGTGTATATTAGATTTAAAGTCCCCTATCCCCTTTACCTTTAATATCTTTAGATATAATTAGCAAAATAAAATGCTCTAAAATAAAAAAACTATGTCTTTGCATTTATTTGGAATTCTATAGTAAACACTAGATTTTATATATTATATTAAAAGGAACAATTTGATAAAAGAAACCTTACTTACTATAAAAAGTAAAGAAATATCAGAGTTTGAAATTAGCCTTAAATCCGTCATTAGCTATTGTGTAGAAAATAATATTGAAGCTCAATTAGTTAAAAATGTACTTTATGTTGAGTTTGAGAAGAAGTCAATACAAATTACTTCAAAGGGAGATATGAATATGCCATTTTCCACATGGGAATGTTATTAGTCATAATTATTTTCTAATTTGTTAAATACAATAAAATAAAGGTCCCATTCAATAAGTAAGTGCAATTGAATGAGACCCTAACTTATATTTAAAGTACCCTATTCCCCTTTATTCTTTATTGTGGCCCCTTTGCTCCCCTTTATTTCTTCACACATTTGCCTCGTAATAGTAAACTTCTTGTATCCCCGAGTAAGTATAGGCTTTTTAAAGGTGTCCTTGAATAAAATAACATAAGATATAGTGGTGTTAAAACACACAAAATCAATGAACTACTCAAGATTAATAAAAATCTGGTAGAACTTGATTCATACAGAGGAATATAGATGAACATTAGTTTTTCACATTTAGACATATACAAAGAATCCCAAATTGTCCCCTATTTAGAGGGAGAGTCTGGGATAGGTAAGACATCCATTATAGAACAGTATGCTGCGTCAAAAGAAATGGATTGCATCATTATGGGAGTTGCTTCCTTAGATCATATAGAGTTTTATGGTAGGACAGTTTCAACAGATATTGTAGCAGGCTTTAATGATCAAAAATTTACAGTTTTTAAGAAGTCTATACCTAACTGGGTATCAACAATACTTCAAAATCATAAAAACAATAAAGAAACACTTCTTTTTATAGATGAACTCAATCGAGCAGAGCCACAAAACCTTCAAAGCTTAATGAACTTAATACTTAAAAAAGAGTTTGGCTCTGATAGTATTAAATTACCAGAGTCTTTGTTTATTGTGTGTGCTGGTAATCCCGTAGATGACGGTAATT
>DTVI01000173.1:0-5111 GCA_012963655.1 Sulfurimonas sp. | reverse complement strand
ACCTTGTTGAGTCACTTGATAAGGCAATGCTTAGTAGAATGGCCATAGTAAAGGTTAAAACTACTCTTGCGTCATGGAAAAAGAATTATGCTCTTTTATATGACAAGAAAAACAATAGACAAAGGATTCACCCCTTAATCATTAGTTACCTTGATGATAATCGTGCTGACTTTTTGCTTGAAAGCGCCGAAGATGACATGAGTGATCCGGGAATGGATCCAAGAAGATGGGATATGATATCTAGACTACTGTATTCTTATGAAAAAAATGCTACAAATGCTAATAACTTACTAACCCTTTTATCTACCGTATCTAGTAAAGAAGTTACACCTAAACTTGTTAACTATCTTAAGAGCTCTAAAGTTTTGACATTCAGCAAAATTCAAAAGCAACTTGCAGAGTTTTTGAGTTTACATAAAGAAAAAGACTTCAAGGCATATTTAGTAGAAGCGCAGAAGAACAACCCTCATTATAATGAGCTAATAGAATCAATCCAATCCCAATGGGATGATGCTCAACCCGTAACTCAGATTAATATTCTTAGCTCTTGCTTCTACGCCGTAGAAGCGCAGAGTGTAAGCGATGATATATTTGCAATTATGCTTAATATAAGTTCAGAGGAACACATTATGTCAATAAAAATTGGTATTGATGAAGCTGCAACTTATATAGATAAGATAGATGAAAAATATAGCTTAGAAATCAATAAAAAAGTATCTAAGGGTTTGGTGAAACATATAAATAAAACCAATCCATATATAGCAGAACTCCTTCGAGGGCAATAATATGACACCATCTTACCTTCATGAAAACCTCATGCAAGCCTGTGAAAATGGAAATTCGGACGAGGTAAAACAGTGGTTAGACTACGGTGCTGACGTAAACTTAAATATCAAACTCCCTAAGAATGCCTTAGATACAGCCATACAAGTAGGCAATCATCAAATTATTAATCTACTTTTAGAACATGACGCTACAATAAAAGAGTATGTGCTTCAAAAAGCCATAGAAAAAGACAAAAATTATTTGGATCTTTTAATTCCTGATTTTAAAGCGTGCAAGGATAAAAGTCTTCTTACAGGGACGCTTCTAGCAGCCATTAATATAGGTGACTTAGACCTCGCAAAGCAAGCAATTAATCAAGGTGCAAAACCAGCTTCACTAGTTTTATATGCTGTTTTAACTATTGCTAGTACGCAAATTCTACAATTGTTAATTGAAAATGGTTTTAATATACATGCGGATACAAACATAATTTTAACCGAATGGATGGGCTCATCTGCAATAAATTGGCATGGGGAGAAAAGGACTGAAAGACATGATCTATTAAAATTTATCATTGAGTATCATTTAGAAAAACCAAATGCTATAGAAAAGTTCAAGTCTTGGAGTAACTCTGACAAATCACGTTTGTTTAGAATGGGATTAGACAATAATGATTTGAACATGATGAAGTTTGCAGTTTTGACAGGGGTACACAAAAATGAATCGCTTAATTCTGCACTCAATCGATATTACACCAAAACACAAGACAATACTAATACTCAATCTACAACCTTGCAAAGCAGTAACAATGAAAAAATCAACTACGAGATAATCGAATATATTTTAAACTCAGATATAATTTTCAATGAAGTTATCATTACCAACGCAGTATGTTTTAACTATACAGAAGTTTTGAGTGCACTTAGCCATAATGATGATTTGCAATATGCCTATGAAATGGCCTATAGCTATGAAAATGATTCCTTGCAAAACCATTTTATTGACAAAGGTGTTTCTATAGAAGCACAACACTTTACCAAAATGAAAATTTCTGCCATCAAAGGTAATCTTAAAGACTTGCGTAAAGCCGTTAATAATGGTGCCAATATAGACGCATTGGGTACTGATATCATTGTCGAAATCATAAATAAAAATCACGTAGACATATTAAAATATCTTCATGCCTCAGGTATAGTGTTTGACCGATCTTATAATAACTACCTAAATAAGGCGATGAATGCTCATAATGCCTATGAAAGCATAACCTACCTCATAGAGCTTGGTCTTGATATAACCAATATAGGAAACATACCACGAGACTACAAAAGAAAGTACCCCTCCTTTTTTGATATGTGGGAAAAAAGATTTAGAAATATCTTTAATTACACTATTTATTTAGCCAAAGAAGTTTACCCAAGGCGAGAAGGCAAGAAAAAAGAAGACGTCTTAGAAAGAATTGCAGAGTTTTCAACACTCCCTTATGTTATAAAAATGTCTGAGGAAAAATCACTTGAACAGTAGTCAAGATCATCTTTATAACATGCAAACCATTGAGTCTATCATTTCTAATCCTGATGGTAGTTGGAAAACACTCTTTAAAGAGATGATTATTTCTATGATAGCTTCTAATACAAATGAGTTGTTATGGTACGCAAATTTTCTAAGCAGGTGTGAATATGAATTTCACTTTGATGAATCATTTGTTTCATCTGTTTATTTTAATGGGAAAAACTTTGTAATTGTCGTAAATCCTGTGATACTTGGGGTCATTCATAAAGACCAAATTATTGCCATTCTCAAACATAGTGCGGGACATATAATTAACCATCACTTTGCACGAGGGAACTACGACAATAGCATAAATAAAGAAGTCGTTGAAACCGCAAAAGATATTGTGATAAACGGGTGTAGAGAGATTCCTTATATTAAAGACTTACCTCGTACTGGTAGCTATAAAGATTCGCCTATTGCAGCGCTTTTTTATCAGTCACTTTTTCAAAAGTATGGAATTGAGAGTTATGAGGTTGGTAGAGAGTTTGAATATTATGTAACTTTAATACAAGAGGCTTTAAAAGAAGGTACTTTTGAAGAGGCTCAGGGGAATGATGAATCATCTAATGATGACTTAGAAAATAGTTCTGATGATGAGATAGATATCGAGTCAGACACTTCACAAGACAAAGATGAAAACAGTAAGCCCTCAAGTAATGGTGAAGAAGATGGTGAAAAAGACGAAGATGAGAACAGTGCCTCATCTGAAAGTAATGAAGAGACAAATATAGAGTCAAAATCTTTGTCTGATAAAACCTTAGAAGCCTTAAAAAATGGTGAGTGTAAGATGGATAGCCATGAGTATGGTGAACACCTTCAAGAAGCCGTAGGACTAGACAATAATGTATTAAACTCTTTCATGGATAGCACAATAAATGAGATGATACATGATTCAACAGACTTTGCAAGAGGATTTACACCAGGTGAAGCTACTGGTGCACTGGCTAGAATTGAAAAAAGAAAGTCCCACAAAGATTGGAAAAAGATACTTAACAAAAAGATGCGAAACTCCTTAAATAAATCTATGCGGTACAGAGAACCAAATAAGTCAAGACAACATCCCATTTTCCAAGATGATTTAGACTTGTATGGATACAGCCCCGGAAAGAAACCTAAACTAGCCGTGGTGCTTGATGTATCAGGTTCTGTTGATGACAAACTTCTTAGTTCTTTGATGTCAGAAGTCCAATCAATCCAGAGAAAATATTCTATTAAGAGTCTTACTCTAGTGCAAGTTGATGCTGAAATAAAAAACATAGAAAAATTTGGAGTTCGAGATAAGTTCATAAAGAGACAAGGTAGTGGCGGAACCATCATGGAACCAGGTTTTAAGGCCTTATTAGAGCAATCAAGTCGTGAGATACCTGATATGATAATATGTGCTACAGATGGAGATATAGAAAAAAGATTTGCACAGGTTAAAATCCCAAATAAAGTACAAGTCATTTGGCTTATTGAGGAAAAAGGTAGATTATTGTTTGATACAAGTAACTACCCAAAACAGCAGATGCATGTTATTAAGTTTTCGGTGTAAATACTATTTCGGAAATCTTAGTATAGGCTATAGATTGTAAATTCAAAACTGAAGATTGAACACCTGACACTATTTTTTATGGTGACATGAAATTAGGTTGACTTTATAATGTTTATCTCGTATACTTAATACTATAAATGACGAGAGTACAAGCTATATTATAAGAAATATTCATCAAAAAAAATTTCTTACTAATGATTTATATGTAGTAAGTATTTATAGTTATCGGTCTATTAAGGTACTTACTAGAACCCCCAATTGAATAAGTCCAACTTTCATTTCTCACAATAAAATTTTAGGTATGGAGAAGGTCATGATTAAAAATAGCGAATTATTAAGCGGTAATGATATATTCAAAAATAGTTATTTTAAACAACATGAAAAAGAGCTTCTAAATTTGGCGGAAAATGGGCAGCATCCCAAGGCACTTTTTATAGGATGCGCCGATTCACGTGTTATTCCAAATTTAATTACACAATCCAGTCCGGGGGACTTGTTTGTTATACGAAATGTTGGTAACTTGATACGGCTACACTAATTCAGACAAAGAATACAAAGCTATTCTGAGTTAAAATAACATGAATAAGTGAGGGTCAAAAATGGCGAACCATAAATATACAAAAGAGTTCAAAGATTCAACAGTACAGTTAGCGTTAAACAGTGATAAATCAGTCATTGAGATAGGAAAAGACTTAGATATCAGCCATAAAACAATTTATAGTTGGATTCAAGTTTATAAGCAAGCTCATAATATAAAAACAGATGGGCGACGTAAGCATCCAATATCAACAGTAAAAGAAAATACCAATGAAGAGGTAAAGCGTTTAAGAGCTGAGAATAAGGTGCTTAAACAAGAAAGAGATATCTTAAAAAAGGCAGCGGCGTATTTCGCAAGAGAAGCTCTATAAAATACGCCTGGATTCAAAATAATAAGATGAGCTTTCCCATAACAACCATGTGCCGCGTCCTCAAAGTTAATGTCAGTAGTTACTATCATTGGATAAAGATGGGCTGTGTACTTGAAAAAGTAGATACGATTCTTAATGAACTGATAGAAGACATTTTCAAAGCCGGTAGACAAGCCTACGGACAACGACGGATAAAAGAGGACTTAGTTCAACGTTATGGGCTGATAGTTTCTAAAAGACGCATTGGTAAAATCATGAGGTCATTAAACTTGGTTCCGAAAATGAAGAGGCGATTTAGAGTCTACACCACTGATTCCAAGCATAACTTGCCAATAGCTCCTAATCTTTTAAAT
>DTVI01000172.1 GCA_012963655.1 Sulfurimonas sp. | reverse complement strand
ATGAAGTAAGGGGATCAACAACAACCATTAACGAAGTAAAGGAATCAACAACAATTATTAATAAATTAAAGGAATCAACATCAATTATGAATGAAGCAAGGGAATCAACAACAATTATGACTGAAGTAAAGGAACCAACAACAGTTATGAATGATGTAAAGCAATCAGCAACAGTGATGAATGAAATGAAGGAATCAGCAACAGTTATGAGTGAAGTAAAGGAATGAACCACAGTTGCGAATGAAGTAAAGCAATCAACAAAGATCATGAATGACGTAACCGAACCAAACACAATCATGCAAAGGAATCAACAACGATCATGGGTGAAGTAAAGGAATCAACGACAATTATGAATGAAGTGAAGGCATCAACAACAATTGTGAATGAAGCAAAGTAATCAACAGCAGCTATGAATGAAGTAAAGGAATCAACAACAATTATGAAGTGAAAGGATCAACAACAGTTGAGAATGAAGTAAAGGAATCAACCGCAATTATGAGTCAAGTAAAGGGATCAACAACAATTATGAATGAAATAAAGGAATCAACGGCAGCGATAAATGAAGGAAAGGAATCAGCAACAATTATCAATGGAGTAAGGGAAACAGTCACAATTATGAATGAAGTAAAGGAACCAGCGACGATCATGAGTGACGTGAAGCAATCAACAGCAATGACAAATGAAGCAAAGGAATCAACAACAATTATGAATGAAGTGAAGGAATAAGCAGCAATTATCAATGAAGCAAAGGATTCAACTGCAATTATGAGTGAAGCAAAGGAATCAACAGCAATGATGAATGAAGTAAAGGAACCAACGCTAATTATGAATGAAGTGAAGGAATCAACCACAATTGTGAATGAAGCAAAGGAATAAACAATGATTATG
This sequence comes from Sulfurimonas sp., assembly GCA_012963655.1. Classification (GTDB taxonomy): domain Bacteria; phylum Campylobacterota; class Campylobacteria; order Campylobacterales; family Sulfurimonadaceae. The sequence goes on along the minus strand of DTVI01000172.1, from coordinate 951 downwards.
AATGAAGTAAAGGAATCAACAACAATCATGAATGACGTGAAGAAATCAACAGCAATCATGCATGAAGTAAAGGGATCTGCAGCAATTATAAATGAAATAAAGGAATAAACAACAATCACGAATAAAGTAATGGAATCGACGACAATCATGAATGGAATAACGGAATCAACAGCAATTATGAGTGGAGCAAAGGAATCAACAACAATTATGAATGAAGTAAAGGAATCACCAGCAATTATGAACGAAGTAAGGGAATCAACAACAATTACGAATGAAGTAAAGGGATCAGCAACAATTATGAATGAAATAAAGGAACCGACAACAATTACGAACCAAGTAAAGGAATCAACAACAATTATGAATGAAGTAAAGGAATCAAAAGCAATTATGAATGAAGTACACGATTGTAAGTACACAATGATTATAATGAAGTAGAAGGATCAACCACATTTGTGAATGAAGTAAAGGTATCAATGACAATGTTGAATAAAGTAAAGGAAGCAACACTATTTATGAGTGGAGTAAAGGAATCAACAACCATTATGAATGAAGCGAAGGAATCAACAACAATTATGAATGAAGTAAAGGAATCGACAACAATCATAAATGAAGTAGAGGCATCAACAACCATTATGAATGAAGTAAAGGAATCAACAACAATCATGAATGAAGTAAAGGGATCAGCAACAATTATGAATGGAATAAAGGGATCAGCAACGATCATGGGTGAAATAAAGGAATCAACAACGATTATGAATGAGGTGAAGGAATCCACAACAATTATGAACGAAGTAAAAGAATAAACAACAATCACGGATTGGGAAAAGGCAACAACAACAATCATGAATGAAGTAAGGCAATCAACAACAATCGTAGATGAGGTAAAGGAATCAACGACCATTATGAATGAAGTAAAGGAATCAACAACAATCATGAATGAAGTAAAGGGAT
>DTVI01000171.1 GCA_012963655.1 Sulfurimonas sp. | reverse complement strand
AATACAGCAATAACAAAACCAGATAACCAACCACGGCTCCAGCGAGGTACAGGGGGACACCGTGATAGAACAGGGTAACGCGAAAAAAGTTGCTGGTGGGGTTGAGTACCATGTGGCCGATGAGTCGTACTTTGAGAAGCGAACCCTAAAAAAATATGCTGGAGCCTGGTCCCTTTGGGCCCTCGGTGTTGGTGCCGTTATCTCCGGAGACTTTTCCGGTTGGAATCTCGGTGTCGGGCAGGCTGGCTTCGGTGGATTTTTAGTTGCCTTGTTGATTGTTACGGTTATGTATATTGGCTTGTGTTTTTCCATTGCAGAAATGTCCACCGCCTTGCCTCACACTGGCGGAGCCTACTCATTTGGGCGAACAGCGATGGGCCCATGGGGTGGCTATATCACGGGCCTGGCGGAAAACATGGAGTATGTAGTCACCACGGCCGTGGTGTGTTATTTCGCCGCTGCCTACCTGCAGAATATTTTTTCTACTGCCGATTCAGTGCAGCCGCTGTGGTGGCTGGGCCTGTACGTTGTTTTTGTGGGCCTGAATATATTTGGGGTGGAGGAGTCATTTAAATTCATTGTCTTCATAACAGTTTTAGCGCTGCTTATTTTACTCACGTTTTATCTCAGCGCAGTGACTCACTTCAGTTGGGGAGCATTGTGGAATATTGAACCTGACCCCGGGCACAGTGTCTGGTTGCCAAGAGGTTTGATGGGTGTAGGGGCAGCTTTGCCCTTTGCGATTTGGTTATACCTGGCCATCGAGCAGTTGCCCCTGGCGGCAGAAGAAGCCACTGATATATCCCGTGACATGCCACGTGGACTGTTGTGGGGTCTGGGAACCTTAATGGTCACAGGTATTTTGATAACAGTGCTTAATATGGGCATCGGTGGTGGCGCAGCATTTTTTGGATCGCAGACTGAGGAACCCTTACTGGATGGCCTGAAACTGACTGTGGGTTTGTCCAGTGCCAAGGTACTGGGCTTACTGGCGGTGGCCGGGTTAATTGCCAGTTTCCATGCGATCATCTACGCTTTCGGCCGCAATATATATTCCCTGGGGCGGGCGGGTTATTTCCCCCATTGGCTGTCGGTAACGCACGGTGAACGCCAGACGCCGTATGCTGCATTGATCGCTGGAGCCGTGGTTGGTTATCTGGTTTTGTTATTGCTGTATTTTGTCGATCCCAATGGCAGCGGCTCCTTCGGCGGGGTTATTCTTAACATGGCAGTTTTCGGTGCAGTGATCGCCTATGTAATGCAGATGGTCTCTTATATTGTCCTCAGGAACAAGTACCCAGACATTGCACGACCCTTTGTAAGCCCGCTGGGTAACACCGGGGCCGTGGTTGCTCTGGTCATTTCCCTGGTTACGCTGCTGCTGTTATTCCAGAATCCTGACTTTCGCCCTGGGGTCACCGGGGTGGCCATATGGTTTATCTGTGGCTTGTTGTACTTTGGGTTATACGGTCGTAAAACCCTGGTGTATTCACCTGAAGAAGAATTTGCCATTCGAGTTAGTACGGGCATATCGGCTGACGCTGAATAGTATGCCGGGGAGTAGTTCAGGAGGCCTGGCCCGCCACCCTGACCGGGAGGGTCTGCACCATTCGGGTAGAGAACTATAGGCTTCGTTTTAAAGATTCTTATTGTTTGAGGTGAAAGGGCGTTTCATCAACAAATCTTTGAATGACGTTGCCAGTAATACGAGCAATATCGTTATCATAGCCATTGACCGCTAGTGCACCGAACCAGGAAATCGAGCCAACCGAAAATACGGCGCCGCCACCTGCGGTCAATGGCTATGATAACGATATTGCTCGTATTACTGGCAACGTCAT
>DTVI01000170.1 GCA_012963655.1 Sulfurimonas sp. | reverse complement strand
CAAAAAATATTAATGTACAAGAGAATAAAACACAGATTAAGTATTATACAAAAAGCAAGGGTTTTGTGAGTATCCTCAACAATACATTAAGTATCTCAAACAAGATTACCGTTGAAAATATTAAAAGAAGCGAAGCAAAACTTACAATAAAAGAAGAGAATCAGGTGTCCATTGTTATATCTCAAACAGATGTAACACGAGATGGTGTAGGAGAAGGGGTTAAGCTCACTTCCCAGTCCATTCATATTATAGGGCATATAGGAGCTCATGCGAATATAGAAGCCAAAGATCTTCATATTGGCGGTGCCACACATAACACTTCTTTTGTAACCTCAAGGAATGCTAAGATAAATAGGCATAAGGGTACCTTACGCTGTCACAAGGCTGAAATTAATTCCCTAGAAGGGGGAATGATTTACGCCACCCATGTTAAGATCAACTCTACCTTAGGTGGTCAGGTTTTCGCTGAACATGTTACTATTAAAACCTTAAAGCACAATATAAAGGTTTTTGCCTCCAAAAGTATCACTATAGAGCGTATCCTAGGTGAAGATAATCATTTTGTTATTGATTATACAAAACTTCCCGTTACACAAAGTAAGCTACAGTTCTTATATGAGGAACTCAAAGATGCAAAACATCAGTTTGAAGATGCAAAAAAACATTCAAGAGATAAACTCCCTGAGCTTAATAAAAGCGTTGAAAAAAAAGAAGCAGATATTAAAGAGATTGAATTTTCACATTATAATGCAGTTATAAGTATTATGGCACCTATTGATGGCTTAAACACTATAGAGTTTTCTATCCCTGAGAAGCAGACTTCTTTAATATACCGCACTAAAGAAGCAAAAACCTTTGAGCCATTTTCTCTTGTAAAAAACCAAGACAAGATTATCTTACAACCTGTAAACCTTTCTATCGACCTTTAAAACACCCTCCCCTTTTTTTAGTATTATAATTTTTTATCCTTAAAATAGAAGTTTTTTTATTAATTTTATACAGATTTCTGTGTATAATATACTATAAAATGTAAATATTATCTGATTAAACTTATATAATATAAGTTTATGTGTATTTTTAGCAGAATAAAATAGATATTAATACATATATTTCACATATAACATACAAATATATGTATACTTAAGCTAAGTTCCTATAAACTCTTTCTCATGGATTTGGCAGATGTATTCAATATACTTCATAATGCCGTTGAGTCTGAGTACATGGGTAAAAAGATCTCTCAAAAGGAGATGGCCAAAAAAATGGGTGTCTCTATGAGAACTTATCAGGACTGGAAGATTGGGACTTCCGCTCCCCAGGCTGCTCGCGTTGTACTTAAGATGTTAGGCGAACTTGAAAATGAAGATATTGTAAGAGTAGTACGCAAGATAAATAAACTGAAGGAATTATAGTGAGTAGTTTAAGTGAGCATGAACGGATTGCATTAGATGATATGTTTTTATATTTAGCAGATAAACCTGCTTTTAGGGATAGCTTCATAGAACAAAGAAAACGACTTTTTATGAGTATAGGACAGATTGCAAGAAAGAGTATTCCAATCACTTTAAGCTATATAAAAATAAAAAGTAATCTTGGCTTTAGAAAAAAAATCATGTCTCAAGAGCGCTCAAAAAGGGATAATTTCAAACATTTTAATCATTTTCGCCCTAAAAATAGGGACTCAAAGTAATTTTTAAGCTAAAAGGCTATAAAGTATTCGCAGTTGATTAACTTGGAAGCTTAAATTTTAGTTTTTGGTTAAGACAAAAATTATATAGAGGGTTTATAATGAATAAAGCACAATTCGTTGAATTAGTACAAAAAACTGGTGAGTACAAGACTAAAG
>DTVI01000169.1 GCA_012963655.1 Sulfurimonas sp. | reverse complement strand
ATTTTTATTGAAAAGGGTTATAAAGGGAATGAATTTATGTTTTCTCCAAAAGGGGTATTGCTTAATATTCCTATTATACAAGACCAGGCCTATTCAAGTGGCTTTTTAAATAATGTACCAGATCCATCTGGTATGATTCGTAGTGTTCCTTTGGTAATGAAGTATGATGATAGCGTTTATCCTTCTTTCGCTTTTGAAGTGATTCGTATAGCATATTCAGCATCTAAAGTGATGGTGAAGTACGATGAAACAGGCATCAATACGATTAAGATGGGGGACGTTAGTATTCCAACAGATCGATTTGGACGGCTTTTTATTAATTATAAAGGACCCGCGCGAACCTTTGAATACATATCTGCAGTAGATATTATCACAAAGAAATTTGATCCAATGCAGGTTGCTGGAAAAATTGTTCTTGTTGGAACATCTGCATATGGGTTGATGGACTTACGATCAACGCCACTTGATAGTATTCTACCTGGAGTAGAAATTCATGCTAATATAATTGATAATATTCTTAGAAATGAGATGCTGCATAGACCAGACTGGGGAGAAGGCGCTGATCTGCTTGTGTTAATCTTCATAGTAGCTGTAATACTTTTAGGTATTTCGTATGTCCCTTTATGGTGGGGTACATTTGTTCTTATGGTTTTAATATATGGTATTTTTTATGGATACTACACACTATTATTTGAACAATATATAATTTTAAATATTGTTTTTCCTATTTTAACGTTTGTTCTGTCTATTGTTGTTATGCTTGGAATAAAATATTTCTTTGAAATCCGTCAAAAAGAGATGATTAAAGGAAAGTTTTCTCAAAAGGTTTCTCCGCAGGTTATGGAAGATCTTATTAATGAAGGACAAATAGACTGTCTAACTATTAGGGATGAGAATGTCACAATATTCTTCTCAGATATGCGTTCCTTTACTACGATTTCTGAAGAAATAGGATCCCCTCAGCTACTGGTTGAATTTCTTAATTATTATATGACACAGATGGCAGAAACAATCATTAGTAGAGAAGGTACGATAGATAAGTTTATTGGTGATGCAATTATGGCTTATTGGAATGCTCCAAATAGTGTTGTTAAACATGCTGATTATGCTGTTCAAGCAGCATTAGAACAGGTTTCAAAACGTGATAGTCTAAATGAGTATACGATAGAAAAATACGGTTTCGAACTAGATTATGGAATAGGACTAAATACAGGATATGTGACGATAGGTGATATTGGTTCTGAAGGTCGATCTGATTATACAGTCATTGGTGATCCGGTGAACTTAGCCGCACGACTGGAAGGTCTGTGTAAGTATTATGGAGTGAGGTTAATAATATCAGAATTTACGATGGCAGAACTTGTAGAAGATTATATTTACCGAGAACTTGATTGTGTGAAAGTAAAAGGAAAACATGAACCTGTAACTATTTATGAAGTTATGGGCAAAGAAGATGATGATTTTAGAGATAATAAAGCATTATTAGCATATCAGAGGGCCCTCTCATTATTCAGAGAAAATAACTTTGTTTTTGCCTTATCTATTTTTGAAGAACTAAATATTAAAAATCAACATAATCTATATAAACTTTATATTGATCGATGTAATTATCTTATAGAAAACAAAATAACTGATTTTGATGGTGTCTTTGAATTTAATTTTAAATAAATGCAAAGAGTCCTTATAGCCTTAAATTAAGAGGGATTAGGGTTTGGTTAATTAAATATATATTGTTCCTCTTTTTAATCCTAAGATTACAAGATATTTGTTATATCCAAAGGTTGTCTATTAGCCTTGTACTTCCTAGTTTAACTGCGACTAAGATGATACTATTTCCTATGATAACTT
>DTVI01000168.1:1187-1850 GCA_012963655.1 Sulfurimonas sp. | reverse complement strand
CATTGCCTTATAAAACCTTGCCAATACCAAAAGCGAGATAAAAATGATTTTTCTTTAATTTTAGTAGGAAGTGGGGAGAGTTTTGGCATATGCATAGAGACTACTTCTATTTTTTATTTTGAAAGCTTAAAGTTTAAAATATGTAGAAAGTAGAAGAAAGTGTATATTTCTTCTATAGTTAAAAGGGGGTATAAATTTAGATATCTTGTTCAATAACCTTTTTGAACGTATCAAAATATAATCTTTTAAGCTCTGCCATTCCAATACAGATATCATTCACAAGAACTTGATTTCCGCCAACCTTACCAATCTTAGTACAAGACAAACCTTCAACCATAGCTTCGAAAGATTGCGCATTCTCAGGACTAACTTCTACAATAGCTCTTGAAAATGTTTCAGAGAAAACATCTTTCTCGTTAGTAAGGGCTATTTCTACAACCGCACCCATACCAGATACTGCTGCCATCTTTCCAATAACAACAGCCAGTCCACCAGAAGAACAATCTTTAGCTGCAGCTAAAAGCCCTTTTTTATTAGCATTGATAACAGTGTTCCATAAACTAAGTTCTTTTGTATAATCAATCTCAGGAAGCTTTCCTGCTACCTTACCATGAAGTTCTTTCATATATAAAGAACCACCAAATTCACTTTTAGTATCACCTA
>DTVI01000168.1:0-1177 GCA_012963655.1 Sulfurimonas sp. | reverse complement strand
CTTTTTGAAAATCGTTAAATAGAACCTTATTTTCATCATCATTAAGACCCACTGTCGCAATAGAAGGTGTTGGGAAAACAGAGACACCATTAGTTTCATTATATAAAGAAACATTTCCACCAATAACAGGTGTATTTAGTTCAGTACAAGCTTCTTTATCTCCAAGACAACCTTGAGCAAATTGCCACATAACTTCAGGATTTTCAGGATTACCATAATTTAGACAATCTGTAATAGCAAGAGGCTGAGCCCCAGTCATTGCTACATTTCTTCCTGATTCAATTACTGCTGCGGCTGCTCCACCCTTAGGGTCAATATAACAATGACGAACATTACAATCCGCACTCATAGCAAGAGCCTTACCATTTTCTTTTACACGAATAACAGAGGCATCAAGAGAACCACCTTTTTTAATAGTGTTCGTTTGAACCATTGAGTCATATTGCTCATAAATCCACGCCTTATCTACTACTTCCATAGACGACATAAGTTTTGAAAAAGCGTCACGGTTAGATACAGAAGCGAAGTCTGTAATTTCTGTCTTATCTAAACCCTCTAAATATTTAGGCTTTGTCATAGGACGGTTTAGTACAGGAGCTTCTTCACTTACAGGGTCAACAGGAACATCTGCACACTTTTCGCCATTCCAAAACAGTTCCATAGTCCCCGTATCTGTAACTTCACCAATAACTGCAACTGCAAGGTCCCATTTTTCAAAGATATCAATAATCGCTTGTTCTGAGCCTTTTTTAGCACAAATAAGCATACGTTCTTGAGACTCAGAAAGCATAAAATCATAAGGTGTCATGTTTTCTTCGCGAGCTGGAACCTTATCAAGGTGCATAATCATTCCTGAACCAGATCTTCCAGCCATCTCAAAAGAAGAAGAAGTAAGACCAGCTGCTCCCATATCTTGGATACCAACAACATGGTCTGTTTTGAAAAGTTCCATACACGCTTCTAAAAGAAGTTTTTCGGTAAAAGGATCTCCAACTTGAACCGTTGGACGAAGTGATTTAGATTCTTCTGTAAAAGAGTCTGAAGACATAACCGCACCACCTAGACCATCTCTACCTGTTTTAGAACCCACATACATAACTGGATTTCCAACACCTTCTGCAACGCCAAGAAAAATTTCATCAGACTTTGCGATACCTAAGTTAAAAGCATTAACTAA
>DTVI01000167.1 GCA_012963655.1 Sulfurimonas sp. | reverse complement strand
GGCCACCTTGATCCAGCTCTAACTCCATATCTAACCCCATTACCTATACCAAAAAGATAATTTAAACTTTTGAAAAATTTTTCGGACCATTTAATTTTGCTTAAATATTTTGGAACAATGAATTCTTTAATTGAAAAATCGTTCTCAGGTGTTGATGTAGATGACCTTATGTTAGGTGGATTTACAAATAATACTTTCATTTTACAACCTCCAGTATGTGATTAATTAGTTCAGCTGCCCTTGCATCAATTGAACAGTTTTTCACGACGTATTCATAGCCATTTTGAGCTATTTCCTGTCTTTTTTTGGTATGAGCTAAGTAATATTTAATCTTTTCAGTGAGATCGTCTTCACCTTCCGTGAAAACCAAACAGTCTTTCAAAGTTCTTTTTGCAGCAGGAACTGTGTCTGAAATTAAAAACCCTTTACACGCTAATACCTCATATGTCCGTAAAGTTATAACATCCCATTCTATACAGCTTTTTATGGTATTGTTAAGATTAATCTTTGCTGAACTATATAAAATGGGGACATTATCCTGGGGAATTTTCCCCCTTGATATCTTTTCAAATACTTTTTTATATGGCGGCAATTTTTTAAGATTCTTCCAAATTTTGTATTTATGTCTTTCTACTTTCCAATTTCCAAATAAACCAAAATTGAATTCTGTGGCCGGGAATAAATACCTCATGGCAGATTCAGGTCCTTTTATATCATTACCGATAAATGCACAATCAAAATCAAAACGAGCATCTCTTTCTCTTGGGTAAAATAAATCCAGGTCCACACCAAAGGGCAAAAATAAACTTCTTGTTGCATCAGGCATTTTTTTATCAAAGATATTTTTTATGATTTCTGAGAAAAAAACGTATCCATCATATTCTAAAGTAATATTGTTTAATGTTTTATCTATATTTTCTCTGGGACCATTTTGAAGATATAAGAAGTGATATCTCGCCAATTTTTCAATGGGTGTTGATTCATTCAAATATATCAAAACTTCTAACTTCTTTTTTGGAATATAGTTTGGTGCATAGAGTTCAGCGTTGATTGATTTATACTGCTTATTTATAGATTTGCAAAGTGATTCAGCAAATAATTCATCTCCTACAACATTTCCAGTTGATTTGAGTGAGTTTTTATCCCAAATTATATAAAAACCTATATCCATAAATTTACCACATTAACCATTCATAAATTATTACAAAATCATTTTATCAGATCGGTTACGGTTCCAGTGTCTTACAAGCTCCCCGGGTAAGACCCATAAAGAGTCCTTTAAAATCATTGGATAATTAGGGTCAATTTTATAAAAAATAGGGACAAATAGACCTGACATTATCTGAGAAATTATTGTAGCAATTGCGGCTCCAATTATTCCAAAGCGCGGAATCATAAAAAAATTTAAGATTATATTTGATATTGCACCAATACTAGTTGCGATTAAAGCATTCCTCTGTTTATTGTTTGAAATGACTATACTTGAAGTTACAACCCCTAAACTAACCAAAACTCCTGCCCAAATATGAAACATTAATACAGTGCCGGCCTGATCGAATTGTTCTTTATAAAGTAAATTAATAATAAATTTACTATATATACTTGTAGGAATTGCAATTGCTACTGCACTCAAAAACATGAAGCTATACAGAATTTTAAGTCTATCGTAAAATTCTTCGGGGCTTCTTTTCTTGGCATTTATAATAGCTGGAAATAGTGATGAATTAATTACTATTGGAACAAAATACCAGGCCTCACTTATTTTGACAGCTGCCGCATAGTGTCCAACGGATGTCATGCCGAGCATTTCTTTAATCATAACTTGATCTATTTTCATGTATATTGAGATAAC
>DTVI01000166.1 GCA_012963655.1 Sulfurimonas sp. | reverse complement strand
CAGATATAGATACAGTACGCGGATATTCTACTTATGACTAATATAAACCATTAATTTGTGCATCCGAATCCATCATAAACAAGGCATTATTAACAACCTCATCTCCTACTTCAAGACCTTCTATAAGCGAATAAGTATTGGCATCAAGTATTTTCACTTGAACTTCTAATGGTTCGTATTCACCTTCAAACTCACCCACCATAAAAACATAATGTTTGCCATCTTTACGAATAACAGCAGTTGTTGGAAGGATTAACTGTTCTAACTCATCTTTTAAAGAAATCACCTTGGCATACATTCCGGGAAACAACTTATGTTCAGGGTTTTCAACTCTTAATCTTAGTGTTAGGGTTGCAACCTTTGGATCAAGTTGCGGATATAAAAGAGACTTGCTTGTTTTATACACCGTATCTAAGCCCTTAAAACTAAGTTCATAATGCGCTGTCATAGATAAGTTAGCTCTTTCTTCTTCAAAGAGTTTAGCCTCTATCCAAACCTCATCAAGATTTACAATTTGAAAAAGTTTTTGTTTTGCATTAAAGGCAGATCCCTTAAGTACATCTTTAAAAAACAGATATCCATTCACTGGAGAATAAATCGTTGTATTAGCCGAAGCACTTCCTCTTGAGATTAGTTTTTCAATCTCTATATTACTAATACCTAAGAGTTCTAACTTTAACTTAGCACTTTCAAGCATTCCCTTATTGGGTCTTTGTTTAGTATATTTTTGGGTATTTAAATATTCTTCTTTAGCCTTAAATACCTCAGGCGAGTACACCGTTGCAAGGGCCTCTCCCTTTTTAACCTTTTTATACATCTTATCTGCATATAGGTTTACTATATACCCCCCAAAACGAGGCGAAACATCATACATTCTAGCCTCATCTTCTGTAACATACCCGTAGTTGCTTAGACGTTGGCTTATTTTTTCTTTTTTCACCTTAACGGTTTGCACTGAAAAAAGTTGTTCCACAGTCGCTTCTCGTGCAAGCAAAGCCAAAGGCAAAAAAATCAGCAACATTAACAAGGCTTGCTGTGTCTTCATCATGTACTTATTAGTTTTTAAAAAGTGGTTCATATTTCATCCTTCTTGCAATTTAATTATTAGTTTGTTTCACCTGATAAGGCTTCAATCTTGGCCATAGATATATTATAAATCGTAACTGCGGCTATACTTTTTTGTTCAAGTTTTAACTTTTGTACTAAGATATCTATATACTTAAATAAATCCCCACCTGTTGAGATGGAAGAGTTAGTTAATTCAAACATATGTTCAATTTGGGGAAGGGCCTCATCTTGTACTATATGATAAATTTTATAGGCTGACTTCATCTGAACATACGCCATTTTAAACTCTGAATATACTTCTATCTTTGTGTCTTCTTTTAAACTTTTAGAAGAAAGAGTCAGTGCCCTTGCTCCTTCTTCTTGATAATCTTCAGTTCCATAAATAGGAAGTGCCATACCCATACCAAAGGTAAAAAAATCATCAAACTCTTCTCTATAGGAATATGTGGCTAAAACATTAATATCGGGATAATTATTTAATTCAGCCTTTTGCACCATAGCTTGGTTTTTTTCTACCTCTTTTTGTTTTAGAGAGAGGTCTTTGTTATTTAAAAGCCCCTCTTCAAAACTCTTTTCACCTGGCATATCCCAAACAACTAACTTTATTTCTAGATCATCCACCATAAAGGCTGCAAGGTACGAGAGTTTTGTATAGGCTGTTTGTATTTGGGACTCGAGTGTAGCCTTTTGAATACGAAGATCTGAAAGTGTCAATTCAGCCGACATAATACCCATATGTTGGTTGTCAGAGGTAGCGGTATAAGATTCAAAAAGGTCTATATTTTGTCTCGTTATATGTTCATATTCTTCAATAATTTTATACAGTTCTTCAAGTTCCCAAATAGAATAAGCCTGATTCTTCATCTCATTAACTAGAACTACTCTGGCTTTCTCCAGGTTTTCACTTAAAATACCCTCATCCGCTAAGGCCACCTTTTTAAGGGCATCTCTTTTTCCATAATAAGGAAGTTTTTGCACAATACTCAAGGTATTTCTACTCATAGCCTGATCACTAGGAAGTGTGTTACCTGCTAAAGACACTATAGGGTTTGAAAACTGACTAGAAGCCTCAACTGCTGAATGCATTGCCTTAATACGATAATTTATAGACGCTAAAGAAGGATTTTTGTCTAAGGATTTTTCTATCACCTCATTTAATGTGACAGCATAAATACTTGAGTTTAGACATAAACAAGCTAATAAAATTGTTATTATCGTTTTCATTATCTATCCTTTTTTATGATATGAAGTATTGTAACTCAAAAAGTGTGAAGAGGTTGTGAAGACTTAGTCCTTATAAATACTCACCTAAACTCCCTAGTATATCCATAGAAGAATCTTCATCTTTCAGCTTTATTGTTTCTTCCTTTTATATACCTAGAAGTATAAACACCTCATATCAAGAGATTATAGGACTTATAACACAAAATATTTAGTATATAAGTAAAAAAAAGGTAGAATGTCACTTATTTTATACCTTTCAGGAGTGTTTAATTGCGTTTTTTAGTATTATTATTAGTATTTTATAATTTTGCCTTTTGTGAAACTACTGGAGCACGCATTGCCCAAGAACTAAAAGAAAAAAATGACCTTGCATTACAAGAGCACCTAGATAACTTTGATGATGATGGATTTGATGATTTTATGCAAGACGACGAGTCTTTTGATGAATTTCATGCTAGTGAACAAGAGGTTTATGATCCCCTTATATCTTATAATAGATGGATGACAGGTGTAAATGATTCTTTAATTCTTTATATAGTTGAACCGGCTTCAGATGGATACGGATATGTAGTACCCACAGAAGGAAGACAGGGTATTAATAACTTTTTTAAAAACCTCCAATATCCTGTTAGTCTAATTAGTAATTTATTACAATTTGAAATTATAGATAGTGGAACAGAAAGCGCACGTTTTTTGATTAACTCGACCCTTGGCCTTTTAGGATTTTTTGACCCAGCAGATGCCTTGTTTGATATTAAACCCAAGAGAGAGGACTTAGGTCAGACCTTAGGATATTATGGGGTAGGAAGTGGTATGCCTATCGTCTTACCTTTTTTTGGACAAAAAAACTTACGTGATTTAACCGGTACATTTGCTGAGAGCTTTATTGACCCAATATATTATGTCAATGGACGTTTTTATAATACTGTTGAAAAGGACTGGCAATCTATTATGATCAAAGGATATGATGACTTTAATGAGTATTCTTTAAGTCCAGGAGCTTACCCTGCCTTAACCAAAGACACTATAGATTTGTATCCATTTTTACGAGATGCTTATGAGCAACATCGAAACCAATTAATCCAGGAATAAAAAATGAATTATTTATTAAAAACTTTACTAATCTTTACCCTTTCCATACTTTCTCCCTTATACGCTCATGACAGTGAAGAAGAATCACTTAAAAACCTTATGCTTCAAAAATCAGATGCTTTTTTTGCTATCTTAAATGATAAAGGCCTCAAGGATGAAGAACGTAAGACAAAGGTATTAGCCGAGATTGAACCTATTTTTGATTTTAGACTTATGTCCAGACTTTCCTTACGTAAACAAATATGGAAAAGTATTTCAAAAGAACAAAGAAAAGAATTTTCAAGTATCTTTGTTTCTAATATCAAAGCCTCTTACCTGGATAAACTTGATGTTTTTTCTGATACTAAGGTAGAAATACAAGAAGCAATTCGTGTCAAAAAAAGCCGTATTGAAGTAAGTGCAGAAATACTTACGAAAACTGATTCTAAGAAAATTATTTATAAATTTTATCCTAATAAAAGAAGAGGATGGTTGATTTATGATATATCTATCGTAGGCGTTAGTTTTTTACAAAGCTATCGTGTTCAATATTCAAGCTACTTAAAAGAACATACTTTTGAGGAACTCCTTGAAAAATTAAAAACGAAAAACCTTCCAAAAGAAAATGGGTAAATGTTAAAACAATTTTATACTAAGATTATCTTTGTTTATCCAAGACTAGTACTTTTTAGTGTCTTTCTTTTAGTTGCCTTTCTTGGCTTTCATGCCTTTAGTCTTAAGGTAGATGCTTCTCCTGAGACCCTTTTACTTGAAAATGATAAAGACCTTGAATATACTAGGCTCATTGCCAAGCGTTACCGAAGCCCTGAGATTCTTGTTATTACTTATACCCCAAAAGCTTCTTTACTTGAGGCTAAAACACTTTCAAATATAAAATCCCTAAGCCAGGACCTTCAAAACCTTCCTCTTGTTAGTTCTGTTACATCTATCCTTAATATCCCATTTTTACAAAGCCCACCCCTTCCCGTTAAGGAACTCCTTGAGCATATTCCTACCATTGAAGCAGGAGATGTAAACCTTAGCTTAGCTAAGAAAGAGCTTCTAACGAGTCCCTTATATTCAAAAAATATTGTAAGTGAGGACTTTAAAACAACGGCTATTATCATTAACTTGAAATATGATGAAAAATATTTTCAATTACTTGATGATAGAAATCATCTTCGCCAGCGCAGTAGAGAAGATAATGCTAGTAAAAAAGACAAGCTGTTATTTCAATATGCTCAAAAAGTTTTTTCCATATATAGAGAAAGCACAAGGCAATCCCAACACCAAAATATTAAAAATGTTCGAGCCCTCATGCAAAAACATGCAACAGATGCGCAAATGTTTTTAGGTGGAATCAACATGATTTCTGATGACCTCATCACCTTTGTTAAAAATGATTTAAAAACTTATGGTCTTATCGTACTTATTCTTCTTATTGCTGTTTTTTGGTTTATCTTTAGAAGAATACGTTGGGTTGTCTTACCCATTATTACACTGTTTTCCACCATTACGTCATCAGTAGGCTTTTTAGGGCTTTTTAATTTTGAAATCACTGTCATCTCATCTAACTTTATATCCTTGCAACTTATCTTAACCACCTCAATTATCATTCACCTGATTGTAAGATACAGAGAACTTGCAGAAAATTTTCCTTCTCAAAATCAAAAGGGTCTTGTCTTACACACTCTACTTTCTATGTCCAAACCTACCTTTTTTGCTGTTTTAACAACTATTGCAGGCTTTAGCTCCCTTATTCTTTCAGGTATTCTTCCTGTTATTAATCTGGGATGGATGATGAGTGCAGGTCTTATCCTCTCATTTGTTATTACATATACCCTCTTTCCTGCTTTTTTAATCTTACTCCCAGCTGTACATACCCAGAGTAAAAAAAGTTCTTCTTTTTCACTGAATGTATTTTTAGCAGATTTAGTAAGAAAAAAGGCAAGTTTTATCTACCTAGGAACCCTTTTACTTTTACTTTTTAGTCTATATGGGGGCTCACATCTACGTGTTGAGAATAGTTTTATTTCTTACTTTAAATCATCTACAGAAATCTATAAGGGCATGGAAGTTATTGATAAACAACTTGGCGGAACTACCCCTCTTGATATTACGATAGACTTTCCAAAAGATACAAGTCCCATCAGTCTTATTCATGAAGATCATCATGATGAAGATGAAGATGAAGATTTTTTTGATGAATTTGAAGAGGAATTTGAAGCTGATAAAAATGATGCACAGTACTGGTTTACCTTTGATAAGATACAGCGTATTAAAGCCGTCCATGAGTATCTAAACAATACCCCTGAACTGGGGAAGGTTCTTTCTTTTGGTACGATGCTTGAAGTAGGAAGGACTCTTAATGAAGGAAAAGACTTAGGTAACTTTGAGTTAGGTTTATTATATAAAGAGCTCCCCAAAGAATATGCAGATCTCATCCTAAACCCTTACCTAAATATTGAAAATAACCAAGCAAGATTTTATACAAGGATAGTTGACTCAGATCCTAGTCTTCGCCGAAATGAACTCTTAGAAAAGATTCAAACAGGTCTTCATGAAGAATTAGGCATTCCTTCTGAAAACATTCATCTATCAGGGGTTATGGTCTTATATAACAATATGCTTCAAAGTCTATTTGAATCACAAATTCTTACCCTTGGTACTATGGTAGCCCTACTTTTTAGCATGTTTTGGTTTTTATTTTCTTCTTTTAAAACAGGACTAGTGGCAATGATGGCAAATCTTATTCCTATTTCTGTTGTATTTGGGCTTATGGGTTGGCTTGATATTCCTCTAGATATGATGACTATTACCATTGCCTCCATTAGTATTGGTATAGCTGTTGATGATACTATCCATTATCTATATCGCTTCAAAAAAGAGTTTAAACTAAGTCAAAACTATGATCTTGCACTTGAGCGTTCTCATGCAAGTATAGGGTACGCCATGTCTTATACTTCAGCTGCCATTGCTATTGGCTTCTTTGTCTTAGTTCTTTCACCTTTTATACCAACCATTTACTTTGGCTTACTCACCGTTGTAGCCATGCTTATGGCCTTAATAGCTGACTTACTTCTTTTACCTAAGTTAATTATTGCCTTTAAGGTCTTTGGGGCAGAGAAATAATAAGTATCTTTTTTTACTTATTAGAGATTTCATCTGCGAAATTTTCCATTTTATAAACTTACCACCTTAAAAATACTCTAAATTAACCCACACTTATTTACATTTTATTCATAGACTTTTATCGGTATATTTTTGTTAAAATTTCACTTATGAATCAAAAATTATAAGATGTTTTGTTGCATTTGTATTAACAAAGCTTAGCGCTGTTTAGAGATAATAAGATAAATAAAAAACGGCCCACCTATAAGGGCGGTTACTACACCAATAGGAATTTCACTTCCTGTTGAAAAATACCTCGCTACAGTATCGCAAGCCAACAAAAATAATCCCCCTAAGATAAATACTGGAAGAATTAATTGTGACACACTCTTTTGGTAAAGTTTTCTTATCATATGCGGAATTATAAGTCCGATAAAGCCAATAGGCCCAGTAAGGCTTACAAGAACGCCTATAGCCAAGGAAGATATAGCTAAAAAGACATAAGTAAGCTTTTTAGTGTCTATACCCTTTAAAGAGGCTTGCTCATCAGATATAGCTAAAATTTGCAGTTCAAAACGCTTCATCCATAACACACTTAGTAAAATACCAGCAATAATAGAAATTGAAATAACACTGTCATATCCTACTACAGAAAGGCTTCCCATAGTAAAACGCATAATGGTAGCCGTTTCTGTAAAAGAACTTAGATAAAAGATAATCATAAGAGCTGAGCTATAGAAAAAAGACAAGGCAATACCTAAGAGTAAAAGGGACTCTTGTTCCGCTCTTTTTAAGTAATGAGATAAGACTATAAGTAAGATGACAGTTGAAAGGGCCCCAATAAAGCCAAACAAGGACACTGCGGATATCCCTACTATAAGACCTACTCCTAGTTTAATTGCAATTCCGGCTCCTAACACCGCACCTCCAGAAACACCAAGGGTAAATGGGGTCATCAGTGCATTTCTAAAAAGTGTTTGAAAAAGAAGACCAGCTAGAGCTAAGGTACCTCCCACAACAAAGGCCAATAATATTCGAGGAAGACGAAGTTCTAAAAAGATACGCTGTGATAAAGAAC
>DTVI01000165.1 GCA_012963655.1 Sulfurimonas sp. | reverse complement strand
TGAAATTTTTTGACTCTTCTTGTTTCGAGCGCCCCAATAACGGATTTTGGTCTTGTTAAATCCATTTTGGGAAACTTCATGACAAGGAATCCCTTATAGAGATCAATTTTTTCTTGATTTGATAATTTTTGTGGGTCAATGGCGTTATCTTTCAGTTTTGGTTCTGACCATTTTGTCATTTTTCTTATTTGGGGCAACCTTTTGGATAGTTTACAAAGTTCTCCAGAGAGAATTCCTCTTGCGATGGTCATGGAAAAATCTTGGATTTTTCTTCTTGGTATTTTATGACCTATTGATTTGTAGGCCTGTTTTAATTTCTTTCCGCTGCAATCGTCCCCGTTGGCACAAGCGACCGCCTCAAGAACAAAGCCTGAATTATCAAGCCTATTAGCAACGTGGTATCCAATGACCATGGCAATCGGTATGGGTGCCAGATAAAAGGCAGGCACCGCTGCTCCTAGGGCGAATAAGAAGGCCCCACCTCCCGCAACGGTCGACGCTGCCATACTCCCCGAAGTGATTCCGCCCAGGACCCAAGCCCCACCTACGAGGGTTCCCCCAGCAAGGCTTAAACCTCCGTAAGTGCCAAGGATCCCTTTTTTTACACGAGCTTTAATTTTTTTAGTTTTTTATCAAAATCATCAAAACAAGAGGAGGCCCTAAAAAAAGGGGAGAGGTAATTTTGATAAGTAATGGTTTCTTTTTTTTTGGCGAAAGCTGGTTGTAATTGAAGGGCAACGAAAACCAAAAGGAGTAAGTTTTTGATATTTGAAGAGAAAATTTTTTTCATTTAGTTTCCTTTTTTAAGGTTCCTTTGGGATTAAAATTTTTTTTAGTTTATCATTAAACCTATTTCCCATAAGAAATTTAAGGTTCCAATTTGCGAATTAAAATTATTTTTTATTGAGATTTCTAGGTAAATTATTGGGGAAAAGGTTTTAGGCGATTGATTTCAATCTTTTTTGTGGGGCCTTTTGAAAACTGATGCATCACCTTTAATTTGCAGTGTACTCAGTATTTTTCAGAAGTCCCCTTGGATTTTTTGAGGTGTTTCTAAATGTTATAGGAAGACTCTCTTCGAAAGTGGAATTTTTATAGATCACAAAGTGGAGGTGAGAATCTGTGGAGCAACCCGTATTTCCGGCCGAACCTATATTGTCGCCCTGGTTAACTGTATCCCCTTCATCGACGAGGGCACCATTTTTTGTCAGGTGAGCATAATGGGCAACAGACCCATCATTATGCTCGATCTGTACATAATTTGCATCAGGACAACCGTTACCATCCACATTGCTTTCAATAATATCGGTGACTGTGCCTGCACGGGAGGCAACAATTGTGTCATTTGTATTCATGACATAGTCGTAAGCATATTGTTGAGATCCGTAATGGCTTATAACACCACAATTCCCCTGGGATACTTTGTGTGAAGTCGTTGCAGGGTAAGGAAGAATGTAATCGGACGTTGACCATTCAAGGTAACCATCACAAATTCCAAAATGGTTGATTTCGTTGGAGCCATCCCCACAGGAATGGGTTAATGAAAAAAGAGCTATCCACAAAAAGAGTTTTATATGCTTCATGTTAAAATCTCAGACCGATCATTGGGGCCAATTGTACAAAACTCAGTCCTCCAACTCTTACAATTAAGGGGAATGAAATGAACCATTCGTTATTTATATTAGTGCCTGTTGCCAAAAGGACTCCATATCCTGCTCCAAAAAGAAAAGAGTAAAAAAGGCCTCCTCCTGCTTCAAAAAACCATGGCCCGGTTGACCGCCAACCATATCCTAAAAGAGCGTCAAAATTGAGAATGCTTTCACCTTTAAAATGAGAATAGATGAAATAACCCTTTCCTCCT
>DTVI01000164.1 GCA_012963655.1 Sulfurimonas sp. | reverse complement strand
GCGGTCAGCAGAAAGCGGGAACGGTTATTTTCGGCCAGCCAGCCCGCGAGTTCGCTGAGGAACCACAGCTCACCCAAATGCACCCCCAACTTGAAGAGACAGTGTTCGTGGAGGGGCAAGCGCGGATGCCGTCCTGCGGCGGGCATAGCAGGGATGCCCTCCACAGCATAGTTGTCGGCAATCAGGGCAACCACTCCGGAGTCTGTGACCCACTGAAGCAAGGCGGGATCACGTCCGTTGAGACAGACACAACGGTTTTCCAGCACCTCGGCGGTGGGCTGCTGCTGCTGTTCCAGCACGACATCAGCGAACCCGGTGTAGAAACACACCATGTCTCCAGATTCGATCTCAATGCCGTCCTCTTTGAAAATTTCCTGCAATTCCCGAAAACCCACCAGTTTGCGTTCGCGTCCGTAGTGAGCAAAAAGATTGACCAGCACCGCACGTCCCTGCACTCCAGTCGCCGCCATGTTCTCGATGCCGAGTGCCCTCGCCTCTGATCCCTCATGCCGAGCACAGCCCTGCGCCCCCGACTTCAGGTGTTCCGGACCCAAAATGTGTTCGCCACCGCGCCAACCGTTGTAATAGACGATCTCGGCCTCGCCATCGCCGTCTGCGTCAAACTGGCTACCGATGTGGCAGAGGCTGTCCCACTGCGTCGAATATTGCGTGTGCAGCAGCACGGCATCGTCGCAGACCACGTCGGTCCAGTCCGGATCAAGCGCGTCGAGCGGATAGTTGAAGCGTGGCTGCCCCTCGTTATCGGTGGCAAAGCGTCGCGGCGGAAAACGGCTCGGATTAAGGACGTTGCCCCCCGGATAGTCGAGCGGCAGGCTCAGGCAAAAACTGTGGCCCGCCTTGACCTCCGCCACGCCTTGCAGCACCTTTTCCGGTGTGAGCAGGTTGAGCCGTCCAAGTTGATCGTCCAGACCAAACTCGCCCCAGTTCGAGCCGTCCGGCCTGTGTTTCCAGCGTTGGTTCATGAGTTTTTTTCAGGTGGGGTCGTCAGAAACGCGCACCACGAGCTTGCCGAAATTCGCGCCCTTGAGCAGCCCGATGAGTGCCTCCGGAGCAGTTTCCAGCCCCTCCACGAAATCCTCGCGGAATTTGAGCGTTCCCTCCTGAATCCAACCCGCCATCGTCGTCAGCGCCTCCGGCTCCTGCTCGGCAAAATCCCAGACGATGAAGCCCCGGAAGGTGAGCCGCTTGGTGAGGATGTTGCGAAAAATGACCGACATCTTGTTCGGTTCCGGCGGCAGTTCGGTCGCGTTGTAGTGCGCGATCATCCCGCAGACGGGGATGCGCGCGAAGTTGTTGAACAGCGGCAGCACCGTCTCGAACACCTTGCCGCCCACGTTCTCGAAATAAACGTCAATGCCGTCCGGGCAGGCCGCGCCAAGCTGTTCCGCAAAATCGGCATCGCGGTGGTTGAGGCAGGCGTCAAAACCCAACTCGTCGGTGACGAATTTGCACTTTTCCGGCGATCCCGCAACGCCGACCGCCCGCGCCCCCTTGATTTTGGCGATCTGCCCGACCACTGAACCCACGGCTCCGGAGGCGGCAGCCACCACCACGGTTTCGCCCGCTTGCGGTTTGCCGATGTTGAGCAGGCCCGTGTAGGCGGTCACGCCCGGCATCCCCAAGACCCCGACGGCGGTGGAGATCGGCCCCCACGCCGGATCAACCTTGCGGAGTGCGCGGGCGGGCAGCGTGAAATCCTCCTGCCAGCCGCCGTAGCCCACCACGAGTTCCCCGGCGGAAAAGTCCGGATGGTTTGACTCCAGCACCTGCCCGATCGTGCCGCCTTCCATCACGCCTCCGACCTCTACAGGCTTGGCGTAGGACTTCCCCGCATTCATGCGGCCCC
>DTVI01000163.1 GCA_012963655.1 Sulfurimonas sp. | reverse complement strand
AAGCAGTATTTTTCCCTCTTTAATATAATTTTTAAATTCATTTTCATTAAGATACATGGTGGCTAAGGCGGTCCCGGCTTTCAAACAACCCTGAGATAACGATTTTTTGTAATACTTTACAGCCTTTGAAGGTTGGGCTAAAAAGAGTTGAGCCTTGGCCTAAGATAACATACGAGCCTTGAATACTACTGTACACATCAGAGACTTCCCTCATAAATATTATCTTGCATCTCAATCTTGCATTTCATTTTATAGTTCACCTCTGTAAACTCTTGCCACCAGGTTTCATACCTTACATTATGATGGTCTTCATTAGCCCCAATAATCATTAAATCGTATAACTGAGATAAGACTCTTAAACATTCTTCTTTTTCTAAGCTTGTTTTATTGTCATTAACATATAAGTTAACATATTGACCTTCAAATACGACGCTTTTTTCTTCATATTCAAACTCGTTTTCTTCCCATAAATCATTAAAACAATGGCGAATAAAATCCCAATCTTTCATAGTAAAAAAAGCTTCTAATACAGGATCTGTACTCAGAGCTATAGTCATATTTTCGCTAATATCATAATTCCATTGAAGGCTTAGTTTTTTAAGTTTATACATATTTATTCTTTTTATTCATCTTCATCTGAGATATCTACATCCCAGACAATACTTAGTCAATATTCTTTATCAATAACAGCACATTTTAAATATTCTGTTTTTGTACGTGAACTAAACAAGCGTACCTTCATTTGTTCATCTTCTAATACACTACGAACTTCATTCTCACCAATAGATTTTTTATTCCATTCTAAAAACTGATTGGCAAAAAATTCTATAAGAGCAGGTAGATTCAGAACTAAGCTCACAAATATCATGTTCAAAAATCCAGTGGGCATTTGTACATGCATATAATTTTGTGGGTTTAGCATTAACCTATATTTTTCTAACTTCTATCTGTCCATCATCACAAAAAGGACATTTTCCTAATTTTTTATATATCATTATTGTAATTATCGCACAAAATATTCGAATTGTAAAGTAATATTCAGTGTAAAGAAAGAGCTTTAAAGATAATAAATTTTATTTTTATCTTCTTGCCTGTACCTTGAAAATTTCTGATGAGTATAGTACCCATAAATTAGTTAAATTAAATTTTTCCTAGTTTAATTATAAAACATTTTTTATCATTTTGTGTAAACAAGACTTCTCCACCATGTGCATGAGCAATTTCTTGGGATAAGACTAAGCCCAGTCCATTTCCTTTTTCTTTTGTACTTTTAAAGGCTTCAAATAAAGCTGATGTATCTTTAATGCTCACCCCAGAATCATATACCTTAAAAATATGAAATTTGTCATCTTCTTCATATAGCACTTCAACTAAACCTTCATCATTATCATCTTCTTCAATAGCATCAATAGCATTAAAAATAAAGTTTGAAAACAACATAGACAAAAGATCAATATCCCCATTAATATCAAAATCGCCCTCACAAAAGTTAAACCTTATATCTTTTGAATAAGAATAATACGCAATTGAGCCTTGTATATCTTCTTTCATATCATTCCAAGACAAGGGGGATTTAACAGCTTTAATTCCCTTAGAGAACAAAAGTGTAGCCTTAACAATACGTTCAATTCTATAAACAGATTTTTGAATTTCTAAGACGATAGGCTTGTTTTCTAATTTAACACGTTTCATAAGGGTGGATGTTAATAAAGAGATAGACCCTATAGGATTTCTAATTTCATGCGAAAGGTGTGCAGCCATCTGTCCCATAGTAGCAAGATTTTCTTTTCTTTTTTGCTCGGTTATATCTGTTGCTGAGATGAGAACCTTATCCTTATAATGGCTGGTTTTAATAAGAAAGCTACATTCCTCAAAATTAATCTCATAATCACTTCGACTCAAGTCCATGACTTCTAATAACTGAGTTTTCTCTAGCGCCCGCGAGTTTTGAGTAAATATATCACCATTCTCAAAAAGCACCCATAAGGCATTTGGTAAAAATTCAATAAGGTTTTTAATGGTGTCTTGAAGGTGATCATAAGAGCTTCGAAGTGTTTTATATTCTTCTTCAACCTTATAGGTCTGTTCAATTACCATTTGTAGCTGTTCTAAGATTTCTTCATTATTATCAGGCATATATTTAATACTTTTTACTTTAGTATAGCACTTTTTCAAATTTTTATAATAATCCTTCATTTAAAAAATTAAAAACTTTTTCTCTACATTAAGTCAAAGTTTTCTCTTTTTTGCTAGAATAAAAATATATTTATAGATATAAGGTGTTAAGTGCTAAAAAAACTGTATTCATTTTTTTCAAATGCCCATACGGATGAAACAAAAATTTTATCAATCTTGCTTGTTACCAGTTTTTTTGCAGGTGCTCTTTTAGGCAGTTTGAATTTTTTCTTACATAATATGAAAGATGCAAATGTTGGTTTTATATTATCTCTGTTTAGCTCACTTATTTTCACCCTTTTGTATAGACAAAATATTAAGGTTGGTGTTTTAGTTAATATTTCTCTTTTCTTTTCACTTATATTTTTTCTAGTAGGCTTTACTACCACAGATAGTAAACTAGAAATGGTAATGTTTTTAGTCATTTACCCTATTCCAGCCATTTTACTTCGCCCCTTTAAAGATGCCATATTATGGATATTATTTTATATATTTTTTGTTTTATTGTTCTTGTTTTTTGGTGAACCCAAGGAACTACTAAGTAACTATGAAGTATTTCAGCTTTTGCTTATTCAAGCAATCATCACTATCATCTTAGGCTATTATGTTTTTAGTGTAAAAATTTCAAGTGCGCGACTTAAAAGAGAGACTTTAAAACTTTCTAAACTCACACAAACCCTCGAAGATAAAGTACACAAGCGTACTTCTGACCTAGAAAAAAAGCAAAATGAACTTGAACAGGCCCACTGGAAGCTAGATCAATATAAAAACCGTTTAGAAAAACGTGTGCATGAAGAGATGGAAAATGTTTCAAGAAAAGAAAACCTTCTTAAAGAACAGTCTCGTATGGCTGCAGTAGGAGAAATGGTTGATGCAATCGCACATCAATGGAAACAACCCTTAAATGCTATCTCCATGGCTGCAGAGATGATACGTAGTAATGAAGAAGAACTTAACCTCAAAGATATAAAAGCAAATGAGATAAGTGATATTATTCATCATCAGATTGAGCATATGACAACAACACTTAGCGAATTCAGAAGCTTTTTTCGAATTGACAAAAAAAGTACAAACTTTTCGATTGCAGCCTGTATTGAATCGGTAAAAATCTTACTCAAAGATGAACTTATAAAAAACACCATTGACATTCAACAAGCTGATCAAAAAGATATATTTATTAATGGATATGAGAATGAATTCAAACACCTTCTTTTAAACCTTATTAGTAATGCTAAAGATGCCTTTAACGAAAAAAATATCAAAAAACGCATCATTGCCATAGGCTATAGTGAAATGAATCAGCATATTGTCATACAAGTTGTGGATAATGCAGGTGGTATACCCGATAATATTATTAAAGATATTTTTAACCCTAATGTTACCACCAAGGCAGATGCAGGAGGCACCGGAATCGGCTTATATATGAGCTTAAAAATTGCACAAAAGCATCATGGAAAACTTAGGGTACAAAACACAAGAGATGGCGCAAGATTTACCCTTACTATAAAGAAGTAATAAAGGCTTCTACGAAAAGTAAGCCTTAAGCACCTTATACAACATATAAGCATCCTTAACTCCAGCAGACTCGCGAATAGAATGCATGGCAAAGGTTGGTAAACCAATATCAATAGTTTTAACCCCTATCTTCGTTGCTGTTATAGGGCCAATAGTAGATCCACATCCCATATCGCTACGGGAAACAAAGCTTTGATATGGAACATCAACCTTCTTACATAAAAGTTTAAACTGAGAAATGCTTTGAGAATTACTTGCGTAGCGTTGATTGGCATTCACCTTAATAACAGGTCCATGATTTAAAAGAGGTGCATGGTTTTCATCATGCTTATCAGAAAAATTAGGATGTACCCCATGTGCATTATCAGCAGAAATCATTAAAGAAGAATTAATCATTCTTGCATAATCCTCATGAGAGCTTTCTATCCTTTTTAGAACCATTTCTAGGAAAGGTCCTGCTGCACCCGAAGTAGATTCAGAACCAACTTCTTCATGGTCTGAACAAATAAGTAAGGCACTGTTTTGACTTGGCGCTTGAACTAGGGCTTGTAATCCTACATAGCACGATAAAAGATTGTCTAAACGCGCAGAAGCTATAAAGTCTTCATTAAATCCTATAATAGCTGGTTTTTGTGTGTCATAAAACATTAACTCAAAATCAAGAATCTCTTTTAAACCTGTTTCTTTTAATAAAATATCTTCAAAAGAGATACTCTCATCACTTTGCATTATAATAGGGGGAATATCTGTTTGAGGATTAATGCAACGGTTCTTATTTGCTTCTTTATCTAAATGAATGGCTAAAGAAGGGATAAGAGCAATAGCACGTTTAAAATCCAATAAGGGGTGAATTAATTCACCTTTATCATTCAAACCACTCACCCTACCCGCTAAGGATAAATCCCTATCAAACCAAGGGTTCAATAAGGCGCCACCATAAACTTCTACACCGAGTTGAATATAGCCTTTTTTGTGGATAATAGTATTTGGTTTAAGTTTTAAGCAAGGGCTGTCTGTGTGTGCACCTACCATACTAATACCCTCTGTACTTAAGTCATTTTCTCCATAAATAAAGGCAAGAACAGAAGAATCATTTCGGGTAAGATAATACTTATTTCCTTTTTTTAACTCCCATACCTCAGTCTCATTAAGCTTGTAAAAGCCTGCCTCATCTAAGACTGTGGACATTGTTTGTGTTGCGTGAAAAGGTGTAGGCGAAGAGGCTAGAAAATCTAATAATGTTTGATTGAAATCAGTTTGTGTCATATGAATATCTTAGTAGAAGCTCATAAAGCTCTTTATTTCCCGAGAGTTTAGCATAATTTAAAGCCGTTCTACCATCATGGTCTAAAAGTTTTTTATCTGCGCCAAGCCTTAACAAAAAGGCTACTGTATTAAAGTGCCCTGCTTCAGCTGAAAGATGAAGGGCTGTTTTACCATCAATGTTTCGTTTATTAATATCTTGTGTGCTTACGGCGTAGGCAACAGAGTCTATATCGCCTTTTTTAGCTGCATCGAAGAAAAAACCTTCTTTGGGTTTGTCTTCTTCATTTTCTTTTTTACTTAAATAAATAATGACTTTCATACGATTTTTTTCTATCGCATAGATAAGAGCTGTATTATGGTTTTCATCCTTGGCATAAATATCCGCGCCCTTTTCGACAAGGTATTTAACAAGGCTATAACGTCCAATAGACGCCGCGTAATGTAAGGGTGTTTTAAATACAGGTCCTTAGCATTAAGATCCACCCCTGCATCAATGAAGCGATGTACCTTAGCTTCATTAATCTCTTGTACTGCCTTATGCAAAGGACTGGCCTGAATAAAAGTTCCTAATAAAAGAAAATATATAATGCTTTCATAGTGTTATTATAACCAAGACAATAATTACTTTTTATTTCTTAATGCTTGTAAGTACAAGCCTTTAATATACTTATCATATAAGAAAGAGGCATAATCTATACGTTCATTGCCTTTATAAAATCCCCATTTATCATTAATCCAGCCCTCATCTATATGACAAGAAACCCCATCAACACTTGCTTTTTCTCCTGATATATACCTACTCAATGCTACTTGTAAAAGCACCACCTTCTGCATCTTTTCTTTCACAGATTTTTCACTATAATGCGTTTTTGGCTTAAAACCTATATAAAAAAGAAAGTTAAAGCAAAAAAGAACAAAAAGCATTTGCAATATAGGAGCATGATAAATAATAAATAATACCATACTTATGGAAGAAGAAATAACAATTAAGGACATTTGCAAGATTTTAAAGCTTTTTAGCCTTTTCAGATGTTCATTATATTTTTTCTCAAGTAAGATATTAAGACGCGTAAGAACTTGAAGAATGGATTCAGGCGACATTAATATCCATCAATTTCTCCAGTTCAGGAATAATTTTATTATCTACTCTAATAGCAGAATCAAGCACTACGTTTTGAAGCTTTGAGGTAATACATAATTTCAACTGACGTGTTCCTGGATTTTGGCGGATGAGTCTATATAATTCTTCTAAACGTTCTAAGTCACGAGAAAGTCTAACCGTAATAACAAGAGGTTCCTGAGGAATCTCTCTAATCTTAGTTTGAACCTTTTTAGCCTCTCTTTTTACTTCTTTCAGTGTAAATATCTTAACTACAGAGATACGAGTAAACATTTCAGTATGCGTTACCTTAACTTTAAAAGCAACAGGTTCATCTAAGTCCATAAGATCAAGTTGATCTAACTTATCAGAAAAAAGCATCATTTCAATATTTCCATGAAAGTCCATAAGGTTTAAAATACCAAATGTGTTTCCTTTTTTAGAAACCTTCTTTTGTATATCTTCAACCTTCCCAATAAAAATAGCAGTAGATCCATCAGCAATATTTTCAATATCAGATGAAAGCGTATAATTAAGCTGGTCTATTTCCTGTCTATAATCATCTAGTGGGTGGCCTGATACATAAAAGCCGAGTGTGTCTTTTTCAAACTCTAAAATTTGTTTGAGTTCAAATTCCGGAGCATGATTAAGGTCTAAGTGCACCTCAGTAATATCCACATCATCTCCAAATAAAGACCCTACCGCATTTTTACGTGCCATAGATGCGTTTTTAGCCGTATCTATAATAAGTTCTATTTGTTCTAGGATAGCTCGACGTGAGTATTCAAACTGATCAAATCCACCTGATTTTGTCACTGATTCTATCACTCTTTTATTTACCTTTGAAGGCTCAATTCTATTAACAAAATCTTTCATACTTGAAAAAGGTCCTTCTTCACGTACTTCAAGTATTGATTCAACAGCCGCACTTCCAACACCTTTGATGGCGCCAAGACCAAACAAGATAACATCTTGATCATCTTTCTTCGTAGCAGAAAATTCAAGTTGAGACACATTAATATCAGGAGGAGAAAGTTCAATTCCCATACGCTTTACTTCATCAATATATTTTACAACCTTTTCTGTGTTGTCTTTTTCAGAAGTTAAAAGCGCTGCCATAAACTCTTGAGGGTAATATGACTTTAACCATGCTGTTTGAAAGGTAACCATTGCGTATGCAGCAGAATGCGACTTATTAAAACCATATCCTGCAAATTTTTCAATCAGGTCAAAAAGTTCAGAAGCAGTTTTATAATCAAGCCCTTGTTTCGCTGCACCTTCTGAGAATAGTTTGTTATACTTAATCATCTCATCGACTTTTTTCTTACCCATAGCACGACGAACAATATCTGCACCACCAAGACTCATCCCACCAATTGTTTGAACGATTTGCATAACTTGTTCTTGATAAACAATAACCCCATATGTAGGTTTTAGTATCTCTTCTAAGGCTTCAAAGACATACACAATCTCTTGTCTGCCATGTTTACGCTCAATAAAGTCATCAAGCATACCTGATTCCATTGGACCTGGTCTATAAAGTGCTAAGACCGCAATAAGGTCTT
>DTVI01000162.1 GCA_012963655.1 Sulfurimonas sp. | reverse complement strand
TTGCAGGAAAAGCTTATGCTGAGCATATCATACATGATAAGTCAGGGGGAACACATGAATATCGTTCAAGTAGTAGCGGACAAGAAAAAATAGCAGCTTATAGGTATATAGAAGATTGGGACATGTGGGTCGTGCCAGGGGTTAATAAGGCTGATTATTTTGAAGATTTAAAAACGAACTTTTTAAAATGGATGATGATGTGTGGAGGTTTAATAGCCTTAATACTTGCCCTAATGGGTAAGGTTATAGAAAGACGTATCGTTCAGCCTGTTGAGAACCTTATTCAAGTTGCAAAAGAATTGGCTCAAGGAGATGGAGACTTGAAAAAACGTCTTGACTTCCCGGGTAAGTCTGAAATGGCAGAAGCTAGTAATTATGTTGATAAATTTATTAGTCGCATACAAGAAGTGGTAAATATTGCAAAAACAACAGTTGAAGCCTCAGTTGATTCTGCTGAAAAATTGGGTGGACTTTCTCAAAAAATTACATCTCAGATAGAAGAACAGCATAAGTTAACCTCAGATTCTAATCTATTAGTTCAAGAAATTAGTAAGTCTTTGGATGAGGGTGAAGATGCGGCTATTAAAACAGCAGATGATTTAAGTATTACATCAACGGAGTTAGAAAGTATGATGGGAAAACTTTCTACTATTTCTGAATATGTATCGGGTGCAAGTATAAAGCAGACAGATTTTTCTGATAAATTAACCCAATTAAATGAAGATGCTAAAGAAATTAAAGAAGTTCTAACTGTTATTGATGAAATTGCAGACCAAACTAACTTATTAGCACTTAATGCAGCTATTGAAGCTGCTCGAGCAGGTGAACATGGGCGTGGGTTTGCGGTGGTTGCAGATGAAGTTAGAAAGCTTGCAGAACGTACGCAAAAATCATTATCAGAGATTAATGCTACGATTAATATTGTTGTTCAGTCTATATCAGAAGCAAGTGATGAAATGAAAGATAGTGCTAGTCAGATGACAGATATTAGCCTTATTAGTGATGAGATACAGGGTCAAACGGCTTCTACAAAGTCTGCTATGGAACAAACTATCACTTATGCTCAAAACTCCGCTAAACTTGCAACAACAATTGCATTTAGAACGAAGACACTTATTACCAATATGGATAACGTTACTCAACTCTCAACCGAAAGTGAAGAGATTATTCATGATGTGGATAGTACAGTAAAAACAATTGTCGAACATTCTTATGAACTTAAGTTAAAACTCAATGAATTTAAATCTTAAAGGGGAAAAGTGCGCTTTATTCTTTTCTTCTTAATACCAATAATAAGTTTAGCTTCTGAATTTCCAGAAATATTTTCTTCTGCTGGGGACGAAGTCTTTAGTAATATGCAACGCTATGAAAAGATAAAAAATCTCGATATATATAAAGATAGACCCGAGCTTTTAGAAGCTTATTGTATGGACGCTAACATTTCTATGCAAAAGGGTTTTGCTCTTGATAAAAGGAAGGATGACCCTGAGCTTGCAATAGACAAGGATATGATTAAGTCTTATGCTAAAGAACTGAGAACCTTAAGTAATCAAAATGAGCAAATTGTTTCACAATTAGATAAAGAGCTTGGTATTATGTATAATAATGGGGACTTTGTTAGTCTTAAACGCATTAGTGAGGCAGGATTTCACTTAAGTGAAAAAATGATGCATGGGATTACAAATTATGAAAAACAAGAATCTCAACGTAAAGACTTTGCCTTAATTAAAAAAAAGATTAAGAAAGAGAAAGAAGCCTTAAAAATAAAAAATAAATCTCAAGCATCTAAGCCTAAATTTGTACCTTTAGTAAAAGAAAAACTTGTCGTGATTGTGCCTAAACAAGAAAAAGTTATACCGATAATAGAACCTAAGCTTCAGGTTGAAATAGCTAAAAAAGAAAGAATAAAGCCTAAGGTAAAAACTCCAAAGAAGACGAAGCTACAGTATTATGAAAAGAGTTTACATAGGCTTAAAGATGAATTATATAACTTAAGAGAAAGTCATGAAGAAGAAAAAATGGCTTGTTTAAATGATATTACGGCAATCAACTATTGGATGATTAGTGTTTTGCAAAATACAAATGAATCTTGTGCTAGGGCTGACGCGATACGACAAATGAAATCGTATAATAAGGCTTCTGCTTTTTCATGTGGGAGAGATTCCTTACGTTATGTAGAATGGCGCGGACGTATTAAGCCTTATGTTGGAAGAAAACTATTCGAGGCCGAGGCGGGGTGCAATAAGTAAAAGCCTTGAGCTAGGTAATTGTAACAACATGGGCTTTTTAGAAAACTTCAGCCATTTCATTATTTTAAAAAGTTTTTCCTTGGACATAGAGGTACAACCCGCAGTAGGTGAGTTTTCATCTCTTTGAATATGAATGAAAATACAAGAACCTCTTTTTTTAAGATTCTTTTTATTGTAATCTACAAAAATACCAAGTTCATATAAATTATCAGTACGTTTCATTATCTCAAAACTCTTATAAACACTTATGTTCTGAGTTTGAAGATGTTTATTATAGTCTTGTGACTTTGAATCATCTACGCATATATCTGAATGTGAAAGTTGTTGGTAAGGAAAATCGAATTGGTGTTTGTTGTATCCAAAGAAACCGCTTAAAGAAAATAAACCAGCGGGTGCTTTTCCATCTCCTTCATATTTTAAAACTTCAGAGTTTATTTTTTTTAAACTATTGTTTTCCCATCCTAAACCATTTCGTCCTAAATTAACTTTTATAGGTTTAAACTTTTTTATCCAAATAGTATTGATTTTTTCATAAGCTTGTAAGGTAGCTATTGAAGAATTCATATCATTAGCATTAACTAAAAGTAATTGTTTCGTCTCAGTAGGTAAATTTATTTGTGCGTTTAAAAAAAGTGGAAAAAGTAAATAAAAAAGTTTTTTTGTCATTTAATAAGCCCTAATTGTAATAACTTAGTTTGATTTAAAGATAACTATAATAACATAATCGTAATATAACTTCACAGGGCGATAATTATGAACATTCGTACAGCAAAAGTAGAAGATGCAAAGTTTATTTCATGGGCAATTTTAGACTCCTCCCGAGCAGGAAAAAAACATGGGCTTTTTGATCTTATTTTTTCACCTTCTCCTGATATAACTAAAAGCTTATCAAAATTAGTTTCTCATGAAATAAAAACTATTTGCCATTTTAGTAACTTTTTGATTGCAGAAGTTGATGGTAAACCAGCTGGTGTCTTATGTGGATATGATGGATATAAAATCTCTTGGGATAAGATGAGTGAAGCCTTGGAAGATATGGGTTGTCAAGGTGATTATAAAGAACGAATTTCTGCTTTCTTAATGTGTGAACCATCTGTAGAAAAAAACACCATTGTATTAAACTTTATGATTACAAAAGAAGAATTTCGTGGATTAGGCGTTGTTAAAGCCTTAGTTAAAAAAGTTCTTCTAACCGCACGTTTAAAAGGTTTTAGAAAGGCCCAAACAGATATTGAAATAGGTTCTATTGCAACGCAACTTGCGTATGAAAAAATGGGATTTACTAAAAAAGAAGAAAAAAAGAGTGATTATTATGCCCAAGAGTTTAACCGTGAGGGCATAACCTCTTACATAGCGGAGTTATAAGATAGAAGATTTATCCGCACTTTCTCTATTACCCCCTATTCTTGCTATTATAATGGCGCTTTTAACAAGACAGGTTTTTGTCTCTTTACTTAGTGGCATTGTCTTAGGTGAACTTATCTTATTAGGTGGTAGCTTAGGAGAATTCATTCCTATTACTATTGATAGACTACTTTCCCAGTTTCATGAAGACTGGAAAATAAAGACCTTATTTTTTGTCATTATGGTAGGTGCTATTATTCAACTTATAACAGCTTCTGGAGGTATTGAAGCCTTCATTTCTTATGTGAGTAAAAAAGGTATCAAGAGTAAAAAAGATACACTTATGATGGGATACTTTATAGGTATATTGATATTCTTAGAATCTTCAATTACGGCCTTAGTGGTAGGGACACTTACTAAGCCCCTCGCCACTAGATATAAAATATCAAAGGCTAAGCTAGCTTATCTTTGTGATTGTACTTCTTCACCTGTATGTTCCTTATTTCCTTTTAATGGCTGGGGAGCCTTACTTCTTGGTCTTATAGGTGTACAGATTGCTGAAGGTGTGATTGAAGGTAATAAACTTTCATTACTTGTGTACGCACTTCCTTTAAACTTTTACGCCATTGTGACTATGATTGTTTTATTTTTACTTATTTATACCAATAAAGACTTTGGTCCAATGAAACAAGCTGAAATTGAGGCTGAGCTTATAGAAGATGTAGAAGATATATATATTGAAGACGAAAGTTCAAGTATGAAACTTATGTTTTATCCTCTTGCAGTGATGCTTTTTTCTGTACCTGTTTTTCTATATTTCACGGGAAATGGAAATATCTTGGAAGGAAGTGGCTCTTCTTCTATTTTTTATTCGGTTCTTACAACTCTAATTTTTATAGCCTTATATTATCTACTTACAAAGGCAATGTCTTTAAATACCTACTTTAAAGAATTGAAAAGTGGAGCAGGGTCTATGGTGGGTATTGGAGCTATCTTACTTTTAGCCTTTGCCTTAGGTGAGGTAACGGTTGAACTTCAAACTGGTCCTTATCTCGCTTCATTAGTTCAAGGAGAGTTAAATCCTTCTTACCTTGCAGGACTAATCTTTATTATTGCCGCACTTATTTCCTTTTCAACAGGAACATCATGGGGAACCTTTAGCATAATGATTCCTATAGCCTTACCTATGGCTGCTGTCTTAGATGCTAACCTTCCCCTTGTGATAGCCGCTGTTATCTCAGGTGGTGTTTTTGGTGATCATTGCTCACCAATCTCAGATACAACTATTATCTCAGCAATGGCCGCAGACTGTGACACAATTGAGCATGTACGAACGCAATTACCTTATGCCTTATTATCAGGAGGTATTTCCTTGGTCTTATTTATTGGCTTTGGAATGTTCTTATAAGTAAGCTAAAAAATATCTTCTTCCACAACTCTTTCAATCTCTCCCATTGCGTCATATAAAGAAAAATAAGCCGTATTATAATTAACCTGTGTCTGAGCCAAAAACCTTTGAGCATCTAGCATTAAAGAAGTATTTGCGATATTAGCATCAAATTGATTTTTCGTGATTCTAAAGTTTTCTTTTGCTTGTTCTAATGCCTTGGTCGCTAGTTCTATTTGGCTTTTTGCTAAGTCATAAGATTGTGTAGCATTTTCTAGTTGAAAGTCTAGTTCTAGATATAAGCTATTTAAACGTTCATTACTTGCATTTTTTTGATGCAATAAAGAAGCAATTTTTGCCTCATCCGAACCCCCTTGATAAACATTCCATGAAAGATTAAGGGTAGCGATACTTTGATCGTGGGTTTGAAAGGTCGCTCCTCCATTAGGATAAGGATCTTCTCCTGCTACTTGATACTTGGCCTCAGCGTCAATCTTGGGATAATAATTAGAACCTGCTGTCTTATAAGCATAATTTAGTGCTGCTTTTTGTGAATGTAAAACCTTAAGTTCACTTCTGTTAGCTAACATTTTTTCTTTTAAGGAGGCAAATAAAAAGTTTTTTTGTTCTCTTGAAATATCTTCTATCTTTTCACTTCTAAGCAACTCAGAACCTAAGAGGCGCTTTAAATTATAAAATGCTACTTTCACATTTCTTTTTGAACTTAAAAGTGCTTGCTTGGAAGAAGCTAATGCAACATCTACTTGTAAGTAGTCATTTTTGGCAAATAAACCTTGTTCATAAAAGTTCTGTGCATCTTGGAGTTGTTGCTCAAGTAAGACGATAGTATCTTGTGCAATTAAAATTTGTTGTTTTGAACGAAGATAATTAATATAGGCTAGATAAACTTGCAAACGTAGATCAGCCTTAGAAGCCTCATGTGTGTACTTAGCAGCTTTTTCATTTTCTTCACTTGTTTTTAGGGTGTATTTATCAGCAAAACCATTAAACAGGTTATATCTTAAACTTGCGTTAGCAGCAGAAGCAGAATCTGCTATTACAAAGTTTTGTTCAGAAAATCTAGTATAAGTATAAGTTAGATCAAGTGTAGGCTTGTAAGCAGACCAAGCCACATTAGTATTTTCTTTTGAAGCTTGAAAAAGAAGTTCTTTTTCTTTTAGGCTTGGATTGTTCTTCATGGCTCTTTGTATTGCCTCATTTATGTCTAAGGCAAATAAAGAGAGTGTGTATAAACTTAATAATAATATTTTTTTCATGAGATCTCTCCTTTGCTTTTTTCATTTTTTTGTTCACGTATATTACTTCCAATTTTCTCCATCTTAATGGCAAAAAGAAGTAAGGCTGGAATAACAAAGAGGGTAAATAAGGTTGAAAAGGCAAGGCCTCCTGTAATAACAGAACCTAGACCTCTGTAAAACTCAGATCCAGGTCCTGGCGCTAAGATAAGGGGGAGCATTCCAAAGAGCGAGGTAAGTGTTGACATAAAGATAGGGCGTAAACGAGAGTGTGTTGCCTCAATAACGGCTTCTTTATGCTCCATTGCATGATTACGAACAAGGTTTAAGCTTTGGTGCACGATTAAGATAGCATTATTTACCACAATACCAATGAGTATAACAAAGCCCAGCATAGTCAAGATATCAAGGGCTTGAGCTGCTAAAAAGGTATTTGTTAAACTAAGTCCTATAAATCCTCCAGCCGCAGCGAGAGGAAGAGTTACCATAATAATAAATGGGTAGAAAAAGTTTCCAAAGAGTGCTGCCATTAAAAGATAGGTGATGATAATGGCTAAGATAAGGTTGTACTTCATACTTAATATTGTTTCTACAAGCTTATCAGCTGTTCCTGTGAGTCTTAAAGAAATATTTTTATTTTTAACCTGGGGCAGGATTTTTTCTTCAATTATTTCAATGGTTTCTTGAACACTTAAGTCCTTAGGGGGAGAAACTTGCAAGGTAATAGTACGTTTTCCTCCTAGGTGACGGATAACACTAATACTTGTTCCTCGTTCTAACTTTGAAAGTGAATCAAAGGTGACTAAGTCACCACTTGGTGTAGCTACAAGCGCGTGATACAAATCTTCAGGTGTGTTAATATTATTTTGGTCTGCCTTAATTATAAGGTCGATTTTCTTTTTACCAGCTACCTTAAATTCAGAGATCTTACGTCCATCCATTAAGACATCTGCAATAATTCCTAAACTCCTGGCATCCAGACCAACAGCGTGTAAACGCTCTCTATTAGGAATGATTTTTACTTCTGGGAAAAGTAATTCAATGGAAGGCTCAGGTCTTACTTGAGATCCTTTTAGCTCCTTATGCAAGGCACCAAAAAGCTGTCCACCAACGCTGGCAATCTCTTCTATGGACTCTCCACTAATATCTATATTAACCGTTCTTCCCTTTCCTAAACCTCTTTCAAACACGCCGGCTTGCTTAGAAATACCAAAGATACCCGGATAAGCATTTGAAACTTTTTTTAATATAGGCATGAGTTCAGTTACTCTGGAAGGGTCTTTGCTAAGTACACCAAAAAGCATAAAGTCACCAGCAGTCACAAAAAAGAGTCTTTCAATCTGGGGGTACCCATCTATTTCACCCTTAGTATATTTTTCCATTTTTTTCCAAATATCTTTTCCTATATCTTTTCCTTCTTGGTAGGAAAGTCCTGGAGGTGGAATCATAATATTAAAGATAAGGTTTCTATTTCCTTGGGGTAGGTACTCCATCTTTGGAAATAAGAGGTAAGAGCTTGAGGCAGAAAAAAGTATGAGTAAGACTACTGTTGTTATCTGATGGCTTGTGCTTTGAAGGGTCCATTTTACATAATACATAATTTTATCATTAATGATATGTCCAAGATTGACTAAGTGTGATTCTTTGTGTTGATGACTTTCATGTTTTGAGAACTTCATTAACTGATTCCATAACATAGGGATAACTGAGATAGAAACAAAAAGAGAAAAAGAAACTGCGGCGGTTACAGTGATAGCTATATCTTTAAAAAGCTGACCTGCTTCATTTTCTAAAAATATTATAGGTAAAAATACAGCGATGGTAGTTAAAGCTGAGGCTATTAAGGCTCCCCATACCTCATTAGTTCCATCTAGAGCAGCATCAAAGAACTTCTTGCCCATCTTTTTATGTCTGTCTATATTTTCTAAAACAACAATAGCAGAATCTACTAGCATACCCACAGAAAATGAGATACCTGCAAGGGAGATAGTATTTAGACTTCGTCCTAACATTTCTAAGATTATAAAGGTCGCAATGATACTAATAGGAATGGAAAGAGCAATAACGGTAGTTGAAGAAACCGCACGCAAGAAGATTAGTAAGACAATGATAGCCAGAAGGCCACCAATAAGAATATTTTGTTGAACAAGGTCAATAGAACCTTGGATATAGTCACGCTTATCATTTAACCAACGAATCTTTAATCCCATTTTTTTGAGCTGATCTTCATTGAGTTTATTGACCATATCTTCTACATCATCTGTGAGTTTAACAATATTTGCATTTCCCTCAGGCTTAACTCCAATAATAAGACCTTTAATACCATCAACCAAAGA
Organism: Sulfurimonas sp.; assembly: GCA_012963655.1. Lineage (GTDB taxonomy): Bacteria > Campylobacterota > Campylobacteria > Campylobacterales > Sulfurimonadaceae. The sequence goes on along the minus strand of DTVI01000162.1, from coordinate 16,804 downwards.
GATAGAAGATTTTTTGGCGTAGCCATATTGTACTTGAGCAATCTCTCCTAGTTTTACCTCTTGGGATCCATCTGAAAAGAGTATAAGATTTTTAATATCTTGCGGTGTTTTATATTGAGAAGTGGTATGGATACGGTATACCCTACGACTTATATTCATAGAACCCGCAGATATGTCTATGTTATTTCTTTGAATGATAGAAATAATTTTATCCATACTTAAACCATAGGCTGCCATTTTCTCAGGATTAAGTAAGACCTGCATCTCATCTTGTGTGCCTGAGCGCATAAATAGTTCCGCCACACCAGGAATACGTTCATAATGCTCTCTTACCTCATTTTCCATATAGGTTTTATAATGATCTATATCTATAGGGTTTCCCTCAAGGGTTTGAAGCATTGTCCAAACGACAGGGGAGGTACTTTCTCCTGTGGCCTTGATAACAGGCTTTTCAACATTCTCAGGATAATTATCTACCTCATTAAGCTTATTTGAAACATCAAGCATAGCCTTGTTGATATCTATACCTAGCTTAAAGGTAAGGGTTAATGAACCACTATTGTCTTTTGCCTTAGATGCATACTTGATAAGACCAGGTGTGTTTTTTAAAACAAGTTCTTGTTCTTGGATAATATCACGCTCTATCTCTTTTGGACTAGCCCCAGGCCATATAGTATTAACAGAAATTTCGGGTTGAACAACATTAGGGGTAAGTTGTTTAGGTAGTCTGTCCATAGAAATAAGACCAAAGATTAAAATGAGAATAACACCTACGGTAACAACAACAGGTTTATGAAGGGAGAATTTTATCATTTTCGTATCTCTTGATTTGGACGAATACGTTCATTTCCTTTGATAATTACCTTATCCCCAGCCTTTAGCTCAGATGATGAAATGGCAATTTTTTTACCCTCATAATCAATGATGTGGATAGGAACCATGATTGCCTTATTATCTTTAACAATAAAGACCACATCTTTCCCATAACGCTTAATCACACCATCTCGTGATATGAGTAAAACGTTTGAAGAACTAGATTTTTCTAGAGATAATCGTGCCTGCATCCCATCAAAAAAAGTATCTTTATTAGGAAGAAGACGAAGTTTTAGGGGAAAGGTACGTGTTTTTTCATTCCCACTAAGTAGTATGCCTAGCATCTTTGTTTTATACTCTTTTTCATTTATAGTTACCATAACTGTTTTGTATTTTGACACATTTTTGATAAAAGATGAGGGCAGGTGGATGATAATATCAATCTTATTAGGATTAATAAGTAAGGCAAGCTCAGACCCTTCCTTAAGCCATTCTCCTACTTGCACACTCCTTTGAGAAATATAACCAGAAAAAGGAGCTTTTATATGTTTTTTATTTTTAGCTATATATTGTGCTTCAAGAGAAGCCTCTAATGAGATCTTCTTTTGTTCTAATTGCAATTTTTGAAAGTAAAATTCATCATACTTTTGTTTTGAAACACTATGTTTAGCCAATAAGGCCTCATATCGTTTAAAGTCAAGGTTAGCTCTTTGAAGTGAAAATTCTTGCTCTTTGATAGATGCCTTAGTGGCCTTAATATTTGCATCCAAAATTTGTGTATCTATTTCTAAAAGAACCTGTCCTTTTTTAACATAATCACCCTCATCAAAGTAAAGTTTTGTTACCTTCCCTTCACTTTCAGAGGCAAGACGAGACTTTTGATTGAAGTTAAGTGTGCCATTAAAATTTTGTTTAGAAGAGATACTTCCTCTTTGTATAGGCTCAGTGACTACAACCGCAAAAAGAGGTAAGGCCAGAATTAAAATAAGTAAGTGTTTCATGTTAGTGTCTCCAAACAAGGTGTGTGTTTTAATACTTCTAAAATATTTAAAAAGCTTTCTAAGTCTTTTTGTGAGAATTGAGAGCGAAGTTTTCCAATAATCTCTTCTGAGATGGGCATGATTTTTTTCATGACAGATTCTCCTTTTGTGGTCCATTGAATCTTATAAGCTCGTCTGTCACCTTCTTTAGGTTCACGCCTAAGCATCTCATTTTTAACAAGGGTATCAATCATACGGGTAATGGTTGTTTTGTCCTTAAATGTTATTTCTGCCAAGGCTGTAGGACTCACATTAGGATTTTCATTTACTGACTTCATAATTACGTATTGTTCAGAAGTAAGGTTATATGGTTTTAAAAAGGTGTTAAAGCGGTTTTTCATGGCATTTGCCGTCATGTTTACCTGAAAACCCAGGGAATCTTCTAGTTTATGCATCAGTGCTCTTTCAAAAGAAAATTAGTTGTACTAGCAATTATATGTGATACAATTATATTTTTTCCTTAAAGATAATCTTTAATTGTATAAAAAATAAGATATTTATTGACAGAGCCTTATGTACTAAAGTATACTACGCTTATGAATAAAATAGCTTTTACCCTAGAATCAGTTTTACATTTAACTTCACATTCAGAGGAGTTTCTAAGCCCTAAAAGAGTACAATTGCTCGAAAATATTACTATATATGGTTCAATTACTAAGTCGGCTAAGGCTTTAGGTATAAGTTATAAAACAGCTTGGGCATGGATTAATAAGATGAACTTGATCAGTGCTAAGCCTCTTGTTCAGCGTATTAGTGGTGGTAAAGGTGGGGGTGGAACGATAGTCACTGCATTTGCTAAGGAATTGATTTGTCGTTTCAAAGAGTTAGAAGCCTTGCATCATAAACACCTTGAAAGTCTCGATAGAAGTGTAGAGTTTCTTGATAATGGATGTATGCAAGATTCTGTTTTTTCGCGTTTAGATGCAAAAATTATAGATATTACAGAACATGAAAATCGCGCAAGTGTAATTTTAGGCCTTAAAAGCGGCGAAAGCCTTAGTGCACAGGTTCCTATGGACTTTATCAAGGTTAATACCTTAGACAAAGGTTCACAGGTCTGCGCCCTTATAGAATCAGAAGCTGTTTCTGTAAGCAAACTTGATGAGAAAGAGCTTAGTAGCCGAAATCGTTTAGAAACGAAGGTTAAAGAGATTATCATTCAAGAAGATGAAGTTTTGTTAAAACTTTCTCTTAAGAATGATGAAGTTATTAATGCCCAAATTACCTATAGAAGTTATAAAAAATTAAATATAAAAAAAGAAGATAGATTGGTAGCAATTTTTAAAGCTTACAGTATAACGTTGTTATCTTCAGGGGAAAGAAATGAATAAAATCAGTTTATTTAGTAAAATGATAATCTTAACATCAATAAGTTTAAATTTATTTGCTAATGCTGTTACACCAAAACAAACCTTAGAAGCGGGGTATATTCTTAATTATAAGGTTCTACCTAAACCTGTGGATCACTTTAGTGACATTTTTACAGAGGGAATGATTTATGGACGCTTACGTGCGAATTGGTTGTTTCAACAGTATGATAATGAAAGTGAAGGTAATGTAGAGAACCAAAATATCTTAGGCTTAGGGGGAAGTTTATTATATAAGACAGCTCCTTATGCAGGTTTTTCAGCAGTTGCTGGTATCTATTATGCAAGTGCAGGAACAAATATTGACAACCAACCCTCAGCCATTAATAATTTGAAGTCGGGAAAGGACCTTATTAACCGCTATAACGCAGTTAATGGAAGGAGTCAATCTTTTGCTGTTTTAGCACAGGCGTATATCCAATATGAACATCAAGATTTTAAAGCACGTATAGGACGAGAAGTTTTTAATAGTTTTTTTACAAAATCAAATGATTCTAAGATGATTCCTAATACCTTTGAGGGGATAAGTTTAGAATCAAAAGATATTAAGAAGACACGTCTGAGAGCGGCTTATTTAACAAAGCAAAAGCTGAGAGATCATGATAATTTTCATTCGGTGATTATGTATGATGATAGAGATACAAGTGCAACCAATACTAATACTAGTTGGAATGAAAATGATGATGCCGCTGTGCATAAGGGTCTTAATTATTCTAACTTTGAGGCTGCGGGTATTAATAAGAACCCAGGACTTGCAGTTATAGATGGATATACAAGAGCCCTGTTTACAGATAATTTAAAGGTGGCTGCCTCAGCAGTTTATCTTAAAGACCTATTTGCAACGGGTATGGTAGAGCTTAATTATAAGCTTGACCTTGGCAATGGATATACACTTACACCAGGAGCACGTTATGTTCAGCAGTTTGATGATGGAGCAGGGGCTATAGGTGGAGCATCTTTAAGTGGTAAGGCTGCTGAAACTACTTTTTCGACAGAAGTGAATCCAGATGTTAATATACGAAATGCTTACACAAACCCTGATAGTGTGGATGCCAAGATGTATGCGGCTAGACTTGTAATTGATAATGGAGAGGCATCTGTTTCTTTAGGTTATACAGGTATTGCAGATGAGGCAGACTTTATTACGCCTTGGAGAAGTTTTATTACTTCTGGGTACACAAGAGAGATGGCCAGATATAATTGGATAGCCAATACTCAAACCTATAGACTGCTGGGTTCTTATGATTTTGAAAAGGCCAATATTGTAGATGGTTTACGTACGGTTACTTCTTTAAGTTATGAAGATTATGATGAGGCAAAATTAGGAGAAAAAGTCGATGCTCGTCTTTATTATGTAGCTTTTATAAAAGATATTCAAGCCGTTCCTAATCTTTCTTTTCGTTTTAGAGCACAATGGGTTGACTTGGTTTCAAATGAACAAATTGACAACGGTCAAATGCGTTTAGAAGTGAACTATCTTTTTTAAAATACTCAAAAAAACAAAAAGTATTCTTAACTGTTATTATTAGAATAAATTAATATATTAGCAAAATCATAAATTTCTTTGAAAAAAACAGTTTTTTTCTTTGGATTTGAGATAGGAATGGCTATAATTTCGCCAATAAAAAAAGCTAAATATGTTTTTTCTCAATTTAAGTGAAAATAAATAAATCAGATACTAAACTATCTGAAATGCATAAATAAGGTATGAATCACCATGAATCCAGCAGGTCTTGAAAATTTAGGGTTAGATAATATAGGGAAGGTTTTTTATAATCTTGGCTTTGATGAGTTAATCGATCATGAACTTAAAAATAACGAATGTAAGATGACAACATCGGGTTCAACAACAGTTGACACGGGTATCTTTACAGGTCGTAGTCCTAAAGATAAATATTTTGTAGACCAAGAAGAATCTAATAAGTACATCTCTTGGGGAAATGTAAACCAGCCTATAAGCAATGAAATTTTTCAAGAACTTCTTAGTGTTGCAAAAACACAATTGTCAAACAAAGATATATACGTAACAGATGTATTTTGTGGTGCTTCAGCTGCCTCAAAACGTTCAGTACGTTTTGTTTCAGAAATTGCTTGGCAGTCTCATTTTGTTAAAAATATGTTTATTCGTCCAAAAGAAGAAGACCTTACAAACTTCAAGCCAGAGTTTACTGTTTTAAATGCTTGTAAGGCAGTGAATGACAAATGGGAAGAGATGGGTATGAACTCTGAAGTATTTGTTCTTTTTAATATAGAAAAGAACATTGCTATCATTGGTGGTACTTGGTACGGTGGTGAAATGAAGAAGGGTATCTTCTCTATGATGAACTACTGGCTTCCACTTGAAAAGAAAATGGCTATGCATTGTTCTGCTAATGTTGGTAAAGATGGAGATACTTGTTTATTCTTTGGTTTATCAGGAACAGGTAAGACAACACTTTCAACGGACCCTCATCGCGCACTTATTGGTGATGATGAACATGGTTGGGATGAGCATGGTGTTTTCAATTTTGAAGGTGGATGTTATGCTAAGGTTATTGACCTTGATGCAGATAGCGAACCTGAAATCTTTGGTGCTATTCGTAAGGGTGCACTTCTTGAAAACGTTGTTATTGATGACAAAGGTGTTATTGATTATACAGATAAGTCTAAGACAGAAAACACACGTGTTTCTTACCCAATTGAACATATCGAAAATCATGTACCGACTTTAGAAGCAGGTCATCCTACAAATATTATCTTTTTAACAGCAGATGCATTTGGTGTTTTACCTCCAGTATCAAAGCTGTCTAAAGAGCAGGCAATGTATTACTTCTTATCAGGATACACAGCTAAGGTTGCAGGTACTGAACGTGGAATTACTGAACCTGTTGCAACATTTTCAGCTTGTTTTGGTGAGGCTTTCTTACCACTACATCCAACTGTTTATGCAAAGCTTCTTGGTGAAAAGATTGACCAACATAATGTAAATGTTTATCTTGTTAACACAGGTTGGACTGGTGGTGCTTATGGTGTTGGTAAACGTATGAGTATTAAAAACACACGTGCTTGTATTAATGGTATTCTTGATGGTTCTATTAATGAGTGTGAATTTGATACGACTATGATATTTAGACTACAAGTTCCTAAAACACTTAAGGGTGTTGAAACTGCAGTACTTAATCCACGTAATGCATGGGCAGATAAAGATGCATTTGACAAAACTAGAGATAAGTTAGCTGAGATGTTTATTGATAACTTCCATCGTTATGATGATGAAAGTTCTGAGTTTGATTACTCACAAGCCGGACCAAAAGTAGCTGAATAGCGATTTTATGAAGTAAAAACTTTCCTCGAAAAGTAGCTGAATAAGTTTTATTTTCGTAGATTGATATATTTATCAAGGTGATCCCTTGATAAAGTCCTCTAAAAAAACAAACTCCCCCTTTATTTATTATTTCTTCTTTTATATCTGCTTATAGTATAAAAAATAAGGATATTTATGTATTTTCGTGTACTTATACTTAGTTTGAGTTTATTTATTTTAAGTGCTTGTGTGGATAATTCCGCACCTACTGAGTTTGAATTAATGCGTATGAAGATGGAAAATCGCCAATATAGTAACTTTGGACACAGTGTTGAAAATCTTGAAAATAGAAAAAATAAGTTGTATAAAGAATTACGAAAAAGGTCAGCTGAACGTGAAAAGATAAATAGAAAATGCCACGCATATGTTGAATAATTTGATTTATTGTTGTTTCAGGATATATGGCAGATGAATATCAAGCTAATGATCTATCATTAGAATATATATCTAAGTTAGGTCAGATTGATAATCAAAAAGGATATGTCCTAAAAGATATGCTTGTTTACTCTCAAGAAAGTTTTATTATTAAAAAGAATCGCTTGAATTTGAAAGAGAGCCAACAATAGCAGTTGTGAAGCAAGAATAAGCTCTTAAACGGGCTAATGATATGCGTCTTAATGCAGAAGCTTACCTTATGAATGCATTGGCTTATAATAAAATGATTGCTTCAGAATGTGGGGAAACAGTAAGCTCAGTCCTATCAACGGGTGAAAAAGTACATATAGAAGGAAAGATCTTATACAAGCTAGGTAAAAAAGGTTCTAATGTTTTTGCTTATATTGTTAAAAGTAAGTAAGACAAGAAAAACGATCTTGTTAGAGATCCAAGTGCCAAATAAGAAAGCTCAGTTAACACAGAAGTCTCTTGGATAGTAATCACGGTTGCAAGTGTGGTAAGTGTTAGTCTTGATGATGATGCAAGGGCTTCATATAATCATTATTCAGAAGATGACAAAGAATTCTATCCAATGTTGAAACGTGTTTCAAGGTGCCAATATCATACTAAAAAACTGGTAAGATAGTCTAAACAAATATTTTCTTTAGGCTTTCTTCTTTTTTGTTGTTAAACTTAAATACCACCATACAAGAGCAATAATACTTATCAGTGCAAGTGGAGCAATCCATGGTCTTAGTGCAATTATTTCATAAGCAGAACGTATAGCCTCTCCAGCCATAAATGAGCCAAGTCCTATAACAAGAGACCAGATAGCCGAAGCAAATAGATTTAAAATTGCAAATTTTTTAAGATCATATTTCGTGATACCAATGGCCAGTGGAATTAAGGTCTTAATTCCATATACATATTTTTGTAAAAATATAACCCATGAGCCATGTTTTTTCATTAGTAAATGAGAAAGGGCAAGTTTACGCTTATGTTTATGTAAATATCCCATTACATCTTTTTTATTATAACGTCCCATATAAAACAAGACTAAATCACCAATAAAGTTAGCAGTAAAGGCCACTAAAATAGAGGTGCCTAAGTCCATATGTCCAGTATAAGAAAGGACACCTGCACCCATAAGTGCAAGAAAACCACCACCAAAAGAATACAAAAATAGTACCACATAACCATAAGTTTCTAAATTGTTTAACATATCATCCATAAGAAGTCCCTACATTATAAATATTATCTGAAAGTGTACTCTACTTCGACTAAGAAGAAGGTGAATTAAGTGGGGTGGTATACTTAATCGTCTAGTAGCGAATACTGGATATCGCTGAAGATGTTCTTTTGTTGTTTATAAGATTTAGTTTATTAGAAACTCATGCCCCTTTCTCCTATTTTCATCTTCTTCTGATATAATCAAAAAAACAAAATGGATTTAATAAATGAGTATTTTTCAAGTAATAATGTTAGCTGCGGCGGCTTTTTTTGGCTATCAAGTTTATATGCACATTCAAAATATAGATGAAGAAGCAGAACCTGAATCAATAAAAGAAGTAGAAGAAGAAGTCGTTGACTTAGCTCCTAGCTTTGATGATCGTGTAAAAGAAGCAGATGAAGCCTATATGGATGATAATGTAGACAAGGCTAAAGAGCTTTTAGAAGGGATTGTTAAAGACTATCCTAGTACAGCTGAAGGGATGAATAAATTGGCCTTTATTCTTTCTAAAAAAGGTGAAAATGAGGAAGCTCTTTTATATTACAGAGCCTCTTTAAGAATAGATGAAAATGATGATATGGCCCATAATGCGATTGCTCGTTTACTCTCTACTATGAATAAAAGTATAGAGGCTGAAGAACATTATGAGCTTGCAATTAAGATTGATGATAACTATGAGATGACATGGTTTAATTACGCGAACTTAATGCTGTCTTTAGGAAAGAAGGAAGAGGCTAAGAAAATGTTTCAAAAAGCCCTAGAAATTGATCCTTCTTTTGAAGATGCTAAAAAAGAGTTAGAGGCTTTAAAATGATTAAAGAACAAAATAGTTTAGCAGTTATTATTGACGCCGACAATTCTCAACCCTCTATCATTGAAGGGCTTATGGAAGAGATTGCTAAGTATGGAGTTGCTTCAGTAAAACGTATATATGGAGATTGGACGGATACCCGCTTAAAGGGATGGAAGTCACATCTTTTATCTCATGCTATACAGCCTATGCAACAGTTTGGTTATACGGTAGGTAAAAATGCGACTGATTCCGCCATGATTATTGATGCAATGGACCTTTTATATACGGAAAAGCTTGATGGATTTTGCATTGTTTCTTCAGACAGTGACTTTACCCGTTTAGCTCAACGTATTCGTGAATCAGGTTTGTCAGTTTATGGATTTGGTGAAAAGAAAACACCTAAGGCTTTTTTAGCAGCTTGTGATAAGTTTATTTATACAGAAAACCTTAGAAAGGTTAAAAAAACAACCCCTTTAAAGCGCTATGTTAAAACAGATATTAGCAAGGATGAAGCCTTGATCCAACTTTTAAAAAATGTGGTAGAAGATACGGCGGACCATTCTGGTTGGTCATACCTTACCCATATTTCTCAAACGCTAGTGAATAGAAAAGCGGATTTTGATCCAAGAAATTATGGATATAACAATCTAAGGGCACTGATCTCTGCCGTTGATACTTTTGAAGTAAAAAAAGATGATCCTTTTTCACATGATAAGGCTGTATTTATTCGTTGTAAACGTCAGAAGCGAAGTTATTAATTGATCTTTGTAAGAGGTCTGCTATAGGCCTTGGCAAGACCATACTTCTTCATAATATCTTGACTTCCCCTAAACTTTTTCATCCTTTGGCTATACCCCTATAAAAAGATCTAAGTCTCCTTTTGTAAGTAAGAAAAGAAAGTTTGATAGTGGTTTAAACTGCTGTAAATAAGCTCCCCTACTAATTTTTTATAAATTCTAAAAACCTAAAGTATAATATTTTAGAGCTATTCTTAATTAGAACTAGTATAAACTAAAGTTCAAGACATTAATCACTAAGGTAATATTATGACAATTGAAAAAATATATAAAATATTAAATGAAATTTCACCCTTTGATCTTCAAGAATCCTGGGATAACTCCGGTCTTCTAGTGGGTGATTGGACGCAAGAGATTAAAAAAGTGGTATTAAGTATAGATATAGATGAAGAACTTTTAGAGTCCATTGAAGAAGATAGCTTAATTATCACACATCACCCCATTATTTTTGGGGGATTAAAACAGCTCCAGTTTAATCAATACCCTGCCAAACTTTTACAAATTATGCTTCAAAAAAATATATCAAATATTGCTATGCATACCAATTTTGACAAAACTCATCTTAATGCTTATGTTGCGAGTGAAATTTTAGGCTACGAAATTATTAAAAAAGAAGGCTTTATTGCCTATATTAATGTGACTGATAATTCTACTAAAGAAGGCATATGTTTTGATAATTTTGCAAAAAATATTTCATCTAAACTTGGCATTGAACATATAAAATGTGTTAAAAGTCATAAAACTATAAAAACTGTGGCCTTAACAACGGGAGCTGGAGCATCTTTAATGAAAGAAGTGAAGGCTGATTGTTTCTTAACAGGAGATATTAAATATCACGAGGCCATGGAGGCAAAAACGATGGGATTGTCTATGATTGACATCAGACATTTTGAAAGTGAGAAGTATTTTGGTGAAGTTTTAGCAAAAGATTTGATTAATTTAGGAATAAGCGTTATAATTTCATCATCAAAAAACCCATTTACTTATATATAGGGTTTACCCACCTAAGGAATATAATGAATAAGCACCTACAACAGCTAGTAGACTTGTCAAAAATCGACAAAGAGATTGATGCGTTTGAACCACGTATTGAAGAGGCAAATCACAAATACGAGACTGTACTTGCAACAAAAGAAAGTATTTCAGCATTAATTTCAGCATTAGAAGAAGAAATTTCTAATGAATCTGTAAAAAAACAAAAAAATGAGCTTCATCTTACAGAACTTACAGATAAGTTAAGTGAAAATGCAAAAAAGAGTTCAGAAATTAAGACTGAACGTGAAATGAAATCACTTCAATTAGAAGAAGAAATTGCTAAAGAACAAGTTAACTTTGCAAATGAAGAAATTGCTCGTTTAGAAAAAGTGATTGAAACTAAGCAAGAACTTATTGAAGCTCAAAGATCTACGATTACTGAAGCAGAAGCAAATACTGAAGAAATTAAGGCTGAGGTTGACAAAGTTTTAACTAAAATCAATAGTGAACGTCAAAAAGTTTTTGTTAAAAAAGACAAGCTGATTTCTGCTATGAACCAAAAAGGTCTTTCTTTTTACCAAAAAATTCGTCGTTGGGCTAAAAACACTACAGCGGTTAAGGTTCAAGACCAAGCATGTTATGGTTGTTTTTTAACAATTAATGACAAAACTTATGCAGATGTTATTAAGGGCGAAGAAATTACAACTTGTCCTCATTGTGGACGTATCTTATATATTGAGACTGAAGAAGCAAGCGCTTAAGCGCTTAGCAACTCTCCAACCTTCATTACCTTAGGGTAATGCACTGAATTAGCGAGGTCAATACCTTGAGAACTCCTTTCTCTTTACTTTATTACTTTTTAAGCTTATGTATCTATATTATTTCATTACCTGTTATTTTACTATATGCCTTTAAACCAAAATATAAAGAATCTATCCCGGCACGTTTCTTTTTAAATAAAACGCCTCCCTTTTCAAGAGAGGGTATTTGGTTCCATGCATGCTCTTTAGGTGAGGCTAGAGCCCTGTCTCCTCTTATAGAAGATATTGCTAAGACGACACCAGTCAATATTTCTGTTATTACACATACAGGATTTGAAGCAGCCTCAGCTTATAAACAAGCCCAGGTAAGATACCTTCCATATGAACTTTTTATGCCTTTCTGGCAGAATAAACAGAAGTTACTCATTGTTTTAGAAGCTGAACTTTGGTTCATGCTTTTTCTTGTAGCTAAGGCAAGAGGAAGTAAAACTGTATTACTAAACGGACGTATCTCAGATAGGTCTTATACAAAGTATTTAAAGATGAAATGGTTTTATTCAAGACTGTTTAAATATATAGATGTAATATATGTACAAAGTAAGATAGACTTAGAACGCTTTAAAAGTTTAGGCGCTACAAATTTAAAAGTTATGGGTAATATAAAGTTAGCACAGAAGATTGAAGTAAATCAAGAGTATACTAAACCTAATGGGCTGAGTATCATTGCAGGAAGTACACATGAGGGCGAAGAAAAGCTTATTATTGAGGCATTTTTAGACTTTAAAAAGCTTCATAATGAAAGACTTCATCTTATTGTTGTTCCAAGACATCCTGAACGATTTAAAGAAGTGAAAAATTTAATGAAAAAGTATGCAGATGAATTTTCTCTGAATTTTTCTTGCTTTAGTGAGGATAAGAATTTAGATTATGACATGGTTTTAATAGATAAGATGGGTGAACTTAATAATATGTATGCTATTTCTGATATAGCTGTTTTAGGTGGGGCCTTTGCCCCTATTGGTGGGCATAATCCTCTTGAGCCTATTGCCTTTGGATGTAAGATAATTTCAGGAAAAAAGATATTTAATCAAACTGAACTTTTCAAGTATATTAAAAATGCTCAATTAATTGAGGATAAGGACTTAGTCTCAGCCTTTAGCAAGGCATTGTCCTTACCTGCTTCGAGTATAGATGAAAAGGTTGACTTACATGAGATTAAGAAATTGATTAAGGATTGTACTAATGTCTAAGATATTGATTGTAGAAGATAATGATTTTTTTGCAGAGGTGATGACCAACTCTATAGTTGAGAGGTTTTCTTATACGGTAGATATTGCTACAACTGCTGCTGAAGCAAGAGCACTGATGGAAGATAATAAGTATGAGTTTTTAATTATTGATCTTATTTTGCCTGATTCTGAGGGCGAGTTGATAGAAGAACTTTCAATCAAGCATAATAATATTATCGTTACTACTGATTTTGAAGATACACTTACGCGAAAAAAAATCACCTCTTTAGAAATTATTGATTATATTATTAAGAGTGATAGTGCTGATTTTTCATATTTACTTAATGTGATTCATCGTATCAATACGAATGAAAGTATTACGGTTTTAGTAGTAGAAGATTCTCTTACTGTACGTAATCATATTGTTCAACTTCTGAAGGTTCAACGTTTAAATGTTATCACAGCTACTGATGGACTAGAAGCCCTATTGGTAATGAAAGAACATCCTGATGAAATTGATTTGATAATTACAGATTATAATATGCCCAATATGGATGGATTAGCGCTTTTAAAAACAATTAGAAAAAAACACAGTATTGACCAACTCCCTGTGATTACTCTTTCTGCTTTAGGTACAGAGTCAATTATAGCAAGGTTTTTAAAAGCAGGTTCGAATGATTATCTACTTAAACCTTTTTCTAAGGAAGAGTTTTTCTGTCGTATAAACTTGAGTCTTAATAACTTAGAAATGTTAAAAGGTGCGAAACATGCCGCCTCTACAGATCATTTAACAGGGCTGCATAATCGTTATTATATGCATTCTCGTTTAGAAGTATTATCAAAAGACAAGAAGTCTCTTAACTCTTTAGCTATTCTTGATATTGATCATTTTAAAAAGACAAATGACACTTTTGGACATCATACAGGTGATTTAGCCTTGAAGTTTTTTGCTACGCATTTACTGGATCATTTTGATATGGAAAATATCGTTCGGATGGGCGGCGAAGAATTTTTAATTATTCTTCCAGGTATAAGTATTAATAAGGCAGTCTTGCTCCTTAATAACTTACGAAAAGAGATTGAAGAATCCCAATTTACTGATGACAATGGAAGTATTGTGAAGTTTACGGTTTCAGCAGGAGTTGCTGCCACTGAAGCGGGTAAATGTGATGAGGCTATCAAAAGAGCAGATGAGTTTCTTTATATAGCAAAAGAAAATGGAAGAAATAGGATTGAATTTAAAGGAAGTGTAACATAATGAGTAAATTTGAAGAAGAAAAAGCATATAAGTTATTAGCAATACAAGAAGATATTTCTAATTCCAAGGCGAAGGACATGATAGACAAGGGTATTGTTTATGTAAGTAATAGAAAGGTCATGATAGCTAGAGGTATGCTTTCGGTTAAAACAAAATTTCGCCTTGAAACCATTGATAAGGTTAAGGTGATTTATGAAAATAAAGAGATGATAGTAGTAGATAAACCTGCATTTATTAATTCTGAAGAGATTGAAAAGAAATATCCTGATGCTAGACTTCTTCATAGACTTGATAGAGAAACTTCAGGGGTACTTGTTTTATGTAAGGATGAAGATTTTCGTTTAAAAGCCATTGAAGAATTTAAACATGATAGAGTATATAAAGAGTATATTGCTTGGGTAGATGGAGATGTGATAGAGCCCTTTGAAATTAATAAGCCAATCTTAACGGAAAAGATGAATAATAAGGCTAAGTCAAAGATATCTGCTTCTAAGGGAAAGCCTGCGCGAACTGAGGTTTTCCCCTTAATGGTCGTAAATCATAAGTCTAAGGTACGTCTTGTCATTCATCAAGGACGTACACATCAGATTAGAGTCCACCTTAGAAGTGAAAACCTTCCTATAATGGGAGATGAACTTTATGGTGGGCGTAATGCAAGACGCATGATGTTACATGCACATAAGATGAAACTTTTAGGACGAGAATTTACCTCACCTGAACCTAAAGAATATAAACACATTGGTGGTGGTGATAAATAAACCTTTGTGGTACTTTTAGTATCTAGCTAAGTGTTCACGTTTCACAAATAAACTTTTAAAACCCCGTATATAATGGATATTTTTTTAGTATGTACACAAAGATTATTCCTTTAGGTAGAAGCTCTATTATTTTAAATGTTAATATGAGTGTTATTGATACCATTATCTGTACAAAAAGAGAAGTAACTGCGGTGAAATTTAAATTTGTTGCCCTTGATAATAGTGCTGACAGTATCTCTCTTATAGCTGTTATATGAGCTACTATCTAAAAATATGCACAAAGCCTTCTTAAAAGTGATCTCAGTAGTAAGTAATAAAAGGTATGTGTCCTGGTATAAGAGCCTCTAAAGTAAGATTTTTGTACAATCACGCAATAATTTTTTGCTAGGATGCATGCATGTTTGATACGCTTACCTCTTCGTTTACCTCCGCTATTAAAAAGATCCGTTTTCATGATGATGAAAAGGCCCTTAAAAAAGCACTTACAGAACTTAAGAAAAACCTTTTAAAAGCCGATGTAAATCATAAGGTTGTTAAACAACTTTTAGCAGATGTTGAAACAGATGTTAAAGCAGATGGCATTGGTAAAGATCAGTTATTAAACTCCTTACAAAAGCGTTTACATGAGCTTTTATTAGTTCCAGGACATCAGGGTTTTGTTTTTGCTTCAAAGCCACCAACCACTATCTTAATGATGGGTCTTCAAGGTTCAGGTAAAACTACGACTACAGGTAAGCTAGCACTTTATTTAAAAAATAAGCAGAAAAAAGTTCTAATCGCCGCAGCCGATTTACAAAGAATGGCAGCGGTTGAACAACTTATTCAAGTGGGTGCATCTGTTGAAGTTGATGTATATCATGATGAAAATGAAAAAGACCCTGTAAAGATTGCCTTAGGTGCAAAGAAAAAAGCAGAAGCTGGTCTTTATGATGTGCTTCTAATAGATACTGCGGGTCGTTTAGCAATTGATGAAACCTTAATGGGTGAGTTGAAAGCTATAAAAGATGCGGTTAAGCCTGATGAAGTTTTTTATGTAGCAGATTCACTAACAGGACAAGACTCTGTAAGAACTGCTGCGAGCTTTAATGAACAAATTGGAATAGATGGGGTTATCCTTTCTAAGTATGATGGAGACTCTAAGGGTGGTGTTGCTCTAGGTATCGCTTCTCAGGTTCAAGTTCCTCTTCGCTTTATCGGTAATGGTGAAAAAATGCCAGATCTTGAAGTCTTCATTCCTGACCGTATTGTTAACAGACTTATGGGTTATGGAGATATTGAAGGTTTAGCTGAAAAAACAGCTAATATAATAGATGAGAAAAAAGCCAAAGAATTAACCCGTAAAATCAAAAAAGGTCAGTTTAACTTTAATGACTTTTTAGAGCAAATGGAAAGTATGAAGAAGATGGGTAGTATGAAATCTATTATTGGAATGATTCCAGGTATGGGCGCTATGGGTGACGCACTTAAAAACTTTGATCTTGAAAATTCAGGTGAGTTGAAAAGTATTAAGGCAATGGTGTCTTCAATGACAATGAAAGAAAGAGAAAATCCAGACCTTTTAAATAACTCTCGTAAGAAGCGTATTGCTACAGGTTGTGGAATGGATGCGATGGATGTAAACCGCGTTTTAAAGCAGTTTAAAAATGCTTCAAAAATGGCAAAAAAGGGATGCAGGATATGCAAAATATGATGAGCCAAATGCAAGGCGGAAAAATGGGTGGACTACCTCGTTAATTCGCAAGAAAATAATATATAAATTTAAAGGTTCTAAATAATGTCAACATACATTTTCGGTCACACTAATCCAGATTCAGATTCTATCGTTGGAGCGATTGCTCTTTCATACTTAAAAAACAAACTAGGTGAAGATACTATCCCTACTCGTCAGGGTAAGATTTCTCCTGAGACACAATTTATCTTAGACAAGTTTAATGGGACACTTCCTGAACTTCGCACTTCTTACGCAGGTGAAGAAGTCTATATTTTAGACTTCTCAGACAAGGCACAAGCACCTGAAGATATTGCACAAGCTACTATCGTTGGAATAATTGACCATCATAAACT
>DTVI01000161.1 GCA_012963655.1 Sulfurimonas sp. | reverse complement strand
CATACTATGCACACTGCCAGATGGTCCTAAAATTGAAACAAACTCTCCAGTATTAATATTGATAGTTATAGGGCCAAATGCATGAACTTCATCAATACCACTTCCGAATACTTTTTTTAAATCTGTTACTTCTATGAATTTTTTCATTTGTAAAACTTTAAACTAGCCGAGTATTATTTATACTCGGCCAGATCCTTAATGTATTAATTAGTTGATGCTTAAAAAACAATTTGTGATCAAAAACAGACTGGATAATAGTTGAAGTGCTTGTAGTACATGTTTTTGAGTGTTTTGTAAAAGAGGTAAAAATTTAATTCCAGCCTGAGCCGGATCCATTTTCTTAGATTATAGGCAGCAGAGGTGAGGGTTACGTTAATCTGGTCTCTAATTTGACCTTTGAGGAAAAACCTGTCGAGGCCTAAATCTTGTTTTAGATAATTGATGGTGGTTCTATGCCGGCTCTTTTTCTGAGCCTTTTTCTTTGTTTACGTTTTTTGTATACAGTATCAGCAGGACTTGGTTTTGAAGGTGTTTAGAGCTATGTTTTTCCGAAATCTTTTCCTCCCCAAGATCCACGATCGGAGATCAGGACTTCAGGTTGAGTCCCGGTAGTTCGTTTAAGTTGTTTGAGTACCGCCCTGGCAGTGTGCATAGTATGGGTTTCCCGTAGGGTGAGGGTGCAAAGGATAATCCCACTGTCTCATGTTCTGGCGATAGAGACTTTGGTACCAAACACATAGAGCTTATGTGCTTTGCCTTTGGAAATACATTCAACGTGTGGTTCATGTAGACTGTAGATTTTATCTTTATCATTTTTCTGTTGAAACAAAATGCTGGAGGCGTTAAGCAAGGTGTCGACATGGGGTTTTAGCTGTTTATCATTCATCTTGCGCAGCAACTCACGAACCATAGCTCGTCCTATTGTGCGTATCCTTCGTGTTGCTTTTATGGCTTTTTTCTTTTGCCTGGGAGATTTTTGATTGGATGCCTGACGAAACAGAGCAGGAGCAGTGCGGCTGTAACTTTGTTTTAATGGTATCTCCTCTCACAAATACTTTTTTAAAACTTTAAACTAGCCGAGTATTATTTATACTCGGCCAGATCCCTAATGTATTAATTAATTTATGAATTGATTTGTATAAAAGTCAGATGACTTAGCACTTTTATCTAAGTCATTATATTCTTTCATCAATTTAACCATACTATCCCAATCAGCAGAAACGTTTAAACCAAGAACTTTTTTCTTGTTTGCTGCAGAATATAATATTCCTAGAGTTACATCTAAAACTTCTCTTGATTGAGCTTTACCAGCATCTTCAGCCATTGAACCACCAACTATATCGGCAATTGCATTTACTGCAGATTCTGGGTCCTTTTCTGCTTTAGCATAAGCTTCCATTGTAGCTTTAATGAATCTTCTTGCTAAATCAGGGTTATTTTTAATTGTATCATTATGTGTAGCTATGCAATATCCAACTTGGTTAACTCCATAATCAGAATAAGGAAAAGCTATTGGTTGAGCACCACCGTTTGCTTTGATTTCAGCTGGTTTATCATCTAGTCCACCTAAAATTGCTACAGCTCCACCGCTACCTTGTAGATAGCTTGATACAAGAGCTCCGTCCGGAACAAGCATTAAATTAACATCTGATTCACTAAGACCAGCATTAGCTAAAACAATTGGGAAAAAAGTATTTACACCTGCGTTAGCAGTAGTTAATATTTTTTTCCCTTTTAAATCTTTAATTGTCTTAACTCCACTGTCAGGTCTAACAAGAATTGCTTCTGTTCCCATAGCATCAATTACACCAATTGATTTTATTGGAGCTCCTTTAGCGGCAAGATTGGTCATAGCACCACATGAACCATAAGAAAAATGACTGTCTTTATTAGCCACCA
>DTVI01000160.1 GCA_012963655.1 Sulfurimonas sp. | reverse complement strand
ATAAACTAGGTGATTTAACAACAAATACACCTCTTGAATGTTGGATAAGACCAGTAGGTTGTTCAAACACTATCATTAAAGAGATGTTTGATTATCATGAGGTAGACATTCCTAAAGACATCGCTGGAATGATGTTATGTGCCATTCTTTCAGACACAGTAATCTTTAAATCACCAACATGTACAAAAATGGATACAAAGATCTGTAAACAACTAGCAGCTATTGCTGGAATGGAAGACTATAAGGGTCTTGGTATGGAAATGTTTATTGTAAAATCAGCAGTTCAAGGTGCAAGTCCAAGAGACTTAACCACTAGAGATTATAAAAAGTTTGATATGGGGTCTGTTAAAGTAGGCGTTGGTCAACTTGAAGTAGTTGATTTATCTGTATTTGATGACATGAAAGAAGATTTATTTGCTGATTTAATTGAACTGAAAAAAGATGATGCTTTACATTCATGTGTTCTTCTTCTAACAGATATTATGACAGAAGGCTCTCAAATGCTAGTTGTATCAGATGATGCAAGTAAATTTGAAACAGCCTTTGATATAAAACTTGAAGATAATCAAGCTTGGTTACCAGGTGTACTAAGTCGTAAAAAACAAATTATTCCATTTTTACAGCCTCAGTTTTAAACTACTCTTCACCTTCTAAGGCTTTTATGATAATAGAAGAAATTTGGTCAAAATATTTTGACCAAGCATCTTAAATTTCCTCATTCATACTCCGTTTTTACAGATATTATAATATGAAGGCTGAGCTGATAATATTAAATTGTGTGGGTTTAACAGCCTATGTCTAGACTAAAAGTTCTTTATCATTATGATGGAAGAGTCTTGCAGTATATACTTGATATCATCTGCTATGTAGGGCTGAGATATAAGCTTAGTAAAACAATAAAGGTATATATTGACTTATACCTATGTTTTTAATATAAATTTTGCTATACTTTCATTTCCAAAGACATTTTCTTAAAGAGTACCTCTATGCTGAGAAGATGAATTAACCAGGCCAAAAGATTGAAATGAACATTTATTTAATGTTGATTTTAGCCTTTTGTGCCGGTTAGATGTGACGTCTACATAAGACGGTAAGAGGAAAGTAATTACATATAAACCTTGTGTTTATACTACGTAAAACCTTTCCCCCTTACTTTTATTTGACTCAGATCTAACCAGCAACAAATGACTTTACAAAAGAAACTTTTTGTTTTTTTAGTTTAGCTCATTTATCAATGGGTAAAATATATTTTAATAAGGAACAATATGACAGTAATTCGTTTAACTCGTATGGGTCGTAAAAAACAACCTTTCTACCGTATCGTAGTAACAGATTCTCGTAAGCCACGTGATGGTGGTTGGATCGAAAAAATTGGATATTACAATCCAATGGTTTCTCCAGCAACTTTAGTGCTTGATGAAGAACGTCTTAACTACTGGGTTGGAACTGGTGCTCAAATGAGTGACCGTGTTAGAAAACTAGCTGGTAAATAAGAATGGTTGCTGAGTTTGTCGCAGATTATGCGAAAATGATTGTTTCACACCCTGAAGACATCAAAATTGATGTTAAACAGAGTGATGATTTTGCAGAAATCACTGTATATGCTAACCAAGCTGATGTAGGTAAACTCATCGGTAAAGAAGGCAAGATGATTGGTGCAATTAAAACAGTTATTTCAGGTTGTAAGGCTAAAGATGGCCTTTCATATAGAATAAATGTCGAACCTAGCAAATAGATTTCAAGTCGCCAAAATTGGTAAGGCTGTGGGTGTTTATGGAGAGATGAAATTTCATCTTAAAACAGACTTTCCAGAACAGTTTACTAAGGGTTTTTCTTTTAAAACTAAAAGAGGCGAACTTGTAATTGAATCTTATAATCCTGAACGTGATCTAATCAAGTTTAAGGGTTATAATTGCGCTG
>DTVI01000159.1 GCA_012963655.1 Sulfurimonas sp. | reverse complement strand
CGCCTAACCTTTTGATCAATGGTTGGGTCATTCGTAAAAACTGCTCCGCCCTCACCAGTAGTAATGTGCTTCACTGGGTGATAACTCTGAGTTACCACATCGGCATATTTTACTGCATATTGTTTTTCACCAAAGTATAAAGCACCCAAGGCGTGGCAGTTGTCGTTAACGAGCTGCAAACCGTATTTGTCTGCGATTTGACGCAGACCCTTCCAGTCGCAGGGATGCCCGGCATAGTCCACCCCGATAACTGCTTTGACCTTTTTCCCTTTTGACTTATAAACTTTTATTTTTTCTTCTACTTTGTTTGGGTCGATGGTGTAGGTAACTGGGTCAATATCCACAAAATCCGGCGTTGCTCCAGCATAGACGATGCAGTTTGCCGTAGCGAGAAAGGTAATGGAGGTTGTAATGATAACGTCCCCCGGATGCCAGCCCAACGCCAGTCCTGTTAGATGTAGAGCAGCAGTTCCATTTGAAACTGCACAGCAGTGTTTGGCACCAAAATAGTTTTTAAGATCATTTTCAAATGTCTCAACTGCGGGCCCCTGAGTAAGCCAATCACGCTTTAAAACTTCAACAACAGCGTCAATGTCAGACTGGTCTATGGACTGTTTGCCGTAAGAGATCATTATTGAATGTGGTTCTCTATAAGCTCTCGCAGTTCATCAACGGTTAGGAATTTCTCATTAGTGCCGCTGTTGTAGCTGAAGCCGTCTTTACAGCGTGTCCCACTTGATCCGTTGCTCTCTTTTAGGAAACTTTCCTGATCCCATGAGAGGTATACAGAATTTGGGGTGATGGCATAGTAATTATCGAACTCGACGGTGTTCAAGGCGTCGTCCACAGTGAGCATTTCCTCATGCAGTTTCTCCCCGGGACGAATGCCAACAATTTCATATTCAGCATCCGGTGCAATAGCTTTGGCAACGTCAAGTATTCTGTAACTCGGTATCTTAGGAACAAATAGTTCACCGCCCCACATCCTTTCCAAGCATTTCAATACAAAATCAACTCCTTCCTGAAGTGTGATGTTGAAACGGGTCATACGTTCATCCGTGATAGGTAATACGCCAGTTTTTCTTTTTTCTATGAAAAATGGAATTACAGAACCACGGCTACCCATGACGTTGCCATAACGTACTACAGAAAACTTTATGTCATGCCACCCTTTATAATTATTGGCAGCAATGAAAAGTTTGTCCGAAGTGAGTTTGGTAGCGCCGTAAAGATTTATGGGAGCTGCCGCTTTGTCTGTACTTAAAGCAATTACTTTTTTCACAGAGGACTGCATGGCTACTTCTATTACATTTTGACCACCAAAAACGTTTGTTTTTACCGCCTCAAAGGGATTATATTCAGCCGCTGTTACTTGCTTCAATGCGGCAGCATGAATGACAAAGTCAACTCCTTCCATGGCAAGTTTCAATCTTTCTCTGTCACGCACATCACCGATTAGATATCGTACAATAGTTTTATCACTTTGAAAAACTAGTGAATTTTGCATCTCAAATTGTTTCAATTCATCGCGGCTGTAAATAATAATTTTATGCAACTGATGTTTGCTCAAGACGGTCTCAAGGAATTTTTTACCAAAAGAGCCTGTGCCTCCGGTGATGAGAATAGTTTTTTTATTGAGCATTCGGAATTATTTATCAGATTTTAGCTACAATATTGGTTCAGTGCGTAAGGTGTTGGTCAATGTGGTGATTCAAGGCCATTTGTCTGGCTATCTTTGGTTTTCAGTTTAAGAACGCAGACTTCTATAACAGCTTAATCTCTAAGAGCGTGTTTGTTTTTTCTGTTACAATCCATAACCTTGCACATCATACTCTTCTTTGGGAACTGCCCTCTCTAGCTCTTTGCCCATAAGAAAACGAATCACCTCTTCGGTTGATTCGATTTCCATACGTGCGCGGCAATCAACGGACATGGAACC
>DTVI01000158.1:293-1941 GCA_012963655.1 Sulfurimonas sp. | reverse complement strand
GTAAATGATATAAATAGCTGGAAGGTTAAGAAGAACTAAAATCTTTTTAGGACGGCCCCCTACCTTCAATACCGTGCTCAGACATCGTTTTTTTAATTAAAAGGTAAGGGTAAGAAAAACAAACACCCTTTCGAGAGGTCTTTCAACAGTGACGAAAAAATAAACCTGAGGTATAACATATAAATGGATTCTTTTCCTTTTCACATTCGCTCCATGCATATTAATGAAAAAGATCGTGTTCTGGCAGTGATGAAGCTCTCCTTTCCACCGGTTCAGAGACTTTTTTTTAGTTTAACTAAAAATGTCTTGGTTGCCCAAAAAGAAAATGATCTTCTCGGGGCGATTGTCCTTAAAAAATTTGACCTTAATAATTCAAAAATAGGGCTTGTCTATTGGATTTTTACCGCTCCTACAGCGAGAGGACTTGGCGTTGGCGGGCAATTAATTAAAAAAGGATTAGAAACTCTCGAAGAAATGGGTTGTCAGGAGGTCTTTGCTTGTATTGAAGGACATAATACCAGCTCTAGCAATCTTTTATCCGGTAAAGGTTTTGAAATTCTTACACTAGGTCAACAAGTAAAACGGTTTGGACTAGACCTTATTCCCTTCTGGTTAAAAATCTTCCACATTATCGATTTTGGACACTTTCTTTGGGTAAAACCTGCTGTAAAAGAGGTTGCAAGACCAGGGCTTCGTTGGTGGGGCAATGCATTTTTTAATGGGTTGATTGCTTATATAGCGAGTATTCGTTTGCTCAAATTTCAAACGATCTCGTTAGAAATTTTTTTTCAGTCTTTTATCGCCGTTTTTGTCCTATTCGGTATCAGAAATATTTCGATGGGTCTGACGGCCTACTTTCTTAAAATGAAGGTGCGTTTTCGTCTTTGGGAATCAGCTTTTCCCTTAAGTTTGCTGATAAGTTTGGCCGTGGGGAGGTGGATGCCCATTCCAGGCTCTATGTACCCAGTTAGTTCAAAATGGAGTTACAAAAATAAGCAAAGTGAGCTAGGGAAAATGTCCCTGATAAGTTGCACTATGATCTTAATTTTGGCCTTTTCGACCCAGGGACTTATTTCTTATGATTTACTTCCCTCCCACTTTATATCATTTGCTAAAACTCTTATTACTTTTTCCAAACCTCTGTTGATTTTTGACATTGTCTTAATATTTTTTCCTTTTACTTGTTTCAATGGGGCCCGACTTTGGGATTGGAACAAAATGGTATGGGCCCTTTACGTGATACTTAGTATTTATTTTTATTTAAAATTTTAGCTACTGCCCATCCATTTAAATCAAACAAGTGTAATTAACCCTATTAACGACAAGGGTAAAATCATAGGGCCAAGGTTAGGAAAAACAAACACCCTTTTTTCTCTACCCTCTACTACTCATTTATCGAATATTTTCCATAAAACCTAAGACCCCCCCTAGGAACTACCTCACTTCGCAATATACGTGCCAAGACATCCCATCTTTCCTTAAATAAGACGAACTTCTATTAAGTTTTTTAGAAAATAATTCGGGAAATACTAAATTGGCAAAAAAATTCTACAAAAAGTCTTGTGACCTTAATGATGGGCTTGGATGTACCAGATTGGGGAATTTAGAAAACAAAGAAGGTAAAATTGATTTGGCAAAAAAATCTTGG
>DTVI01000158.1:0-268 GCA_012963655.1 Sulfurimonas sp. | reverse complement strand
ATGTGACCTTAACAATGGAACGGGATGTGTTTGGGTGGGTTCTTTAGAAAGTAAAGCAGGAAATATTAAATTGGCAAAAAAGTTCTTCAAGAAGTCGTGTGACTTTAACTATGGATCGGGATGTAACTGGATGGGGTTTTTAGAAAGTAAAGCAGGGAATATTGCATTGGCAAAAAAGTTTTACAAAAAGGCCTGCGACCTTAAGAGTGGCTCAGGATGTTTTAATTTGGGTAATATGGAAGCGAAAGCGGGTAATATACTTTTTGCA
>DTVI01000157.1 GCA_012963655.1 Sulfurimonas sp. | reverse complement strand
CTGTTGCATTAGGTAGATATAGTATAATACCGTATAAATTTGTAGTAGCTTTCTAGTATTTAAAAAAGACTTAAAGGACTACACAAACTTAAGGAAAACTATTGATAGACCCATACTTTTTAGGCGCTCTTGCGCAATTTATTCTCGCTATATCTATACTTCCTTATATTATAAGTATTTTTCGTGAAACGGTAAAACCAAATAGAATCTCTTGGTTTATTTGGAGTATTATTGGTTTTGCATTTTGGTTAATAACGCCAGAAACGGCAGATGAAGTCACAAAGATGTTAACCCTTATTTTTATGATAAATCCAACCATAATCTTTATATTGACTCTATTTAAGGGAGAAAATGTGAAGCCCGATAATCTGGAAAAGTTTTCCTTAATTATAGGTTTGTCTTCCATTTTGATATGGTATTTATTCAAAGATAATTCAGGGATATTTCCTATAAGCATTGCAATTGCTGCTGACTTTTGTGCACTTATTCCAACCCTACGCTTTGTCTTTAAATCCCCTGATGAAGAAACGCCTCTTACTTGGATTTTCTTTTTTCTAGGATCTTTGATTGCTGTTATTGCCATTGAAGATCATAGTCTTGAAAGTATATTGCTACCAGTGTATATGACAATTGGCTCATTTTTGGTTGTTTTTCCATTAATACGATATAGAATAAAAAAGAAGATTCCAATAAAAAACTGGATTATCTAATCCCTCAAAGGCACTTATGTACAACCCAATATCAACAGAATTTTTTGATCAATTAACCGTTGCAATGGACAGAAAAATTCCTTCTAAAATTGAATATTATCAAAATGAAGAACAAGAAAAAAAGAAAGAACAACAAGAAGTAAAAGCCTTAGTAAAAACAATAGAAGTAATAAATGGCTTTGAATTTTTAGTATTAAAAACAAATGAAAAGATCAGATTATCATTGGTAGTTAAATTTAATGGAAAAAGACATAGAGAAGACTAGTATCTCCTCTTTATTTTTATACAACTATATTTTGAATTTTTAAAAACACTTCATCTAATCCATTAGCAACTCTAGTGGCACTCTCTACAGAGTCAGTAATATCATTAAGATCTTTAACAATCTTCTGCGAAACTTCTTTTATATCATCGAGTTGTTTATGCAGTGTATTTATATCTTTTGACTGTTCTTCAAGAATTTCAATATCAAAGTCCTCTAATAACTCCGCTAGTTCTTCATGTTTTACTATCATTGCCGAATGTTCAGCTTTGAGTTGATTTTTATTAAAAAAATCTTGTATCTTTACATATGTATTTTCTAATGAATCATATAGTGTATTATCAATAGCCATTAATTATCCCTTTTTATTTATCTTAAATTATCTTAAGAAATATTTTGCGTATTATATATCAGATTAACACGAGAGTGCATCTTATATTTGTATATTAGATTTTAGTCTAAAAAAGTGTCCCTTGCCGAGGTTCTATTTCTAGATTTTCAGTTATACACTCTAGATTATTATTTTTGACACTGTTAACTAATTCACTTACGCGGAAGTATCTTATTTTCTCACTTGAGAGTGGGGCAAAGAGTGTATTTAGTTCCTTATAACTACTTCTATCATTTAGCCACAATTTCCATTGATGTGATTCAAGGACAACTGGCATACGGTCATGAAGACCTGCTATCTTTTCATTAGGCTCGGTAGTCAGCAGAGCACACGTGAGTATGCTTTGTTTCAGTTTATTGTCATACCACGATTCATAAATACCCGCAAACACAAAATAGTCCCCTGAAGTAGACACTATAAAATGGGCTTTACTCTTTTTAGTTACCGCATCCTTTTCCCATTCAAAATAACCATTAAGAGGAATGAGGCATCTTCTTTGTCTATAAGCTTCTTTAAAACTACTCTTTTCAAATACAGTTTCACTTCGTGCATTAATTTGCATACTTGAACGTGAAGTTGCCCATGAAGGTATG
>DTVI01000156.1 GCA_012963655.1 Sulfurimonas sp. | reverse complement strand
CAAGTTTATGAATACCTAAGGAGTCTAATAATAATTTTTGTGCCTTTACCATATCTTTGATAGTAACTACAGGAAATGTATAACGATAAGGAGCTTGAGTTGCATAATCATCTGAAATCGGTCCACTTGAGCCAAAGCAAGAGCCTATAACATTGGTACAAATAACAAAATATTCATCCGTGTCTAGTGCCTTTTTTGGGCCAATAAGTGCATCCCACCAACCAGCCTTGGTTTCATTTTCATAAACGCCTGCTGCATGGTGGGAGCCAGTTAGTGCGTGAGTCACCCAAATAGCATTACTCTTATCTTCATTTAATTCACCATAGGTTTCATAAGTAATATCATAAGGTTCAATAATTCGACCACTTTCTAAATAAAGTGGGTTTGTAAAATGTACTGTTTTTGTTTCAATTTTCATTAATTTTGTTTTCCGTATCTTTGTTTTCCAACACTTTTCACTTAACCTTCAAAAATTTGAATGTTTATCACTATCATGATATTCAGTAAAAAACTTTGTTTTCCATATAACTGTTTTCCATAAGTTATAGCTAGCACTTAAAGTGCTAAAGTGGTTTTTTAGTTTTAAACGTGGTAGTTTGGTGCTTCATGCGTAATTACGACATCATGAACATGTGATTCTTTAAGTCCAGCAGATGTAATTTCAACGAACTCAGCATTCTTCCAATAAGTAGGAATGTCTTTAGCTCCACAATAACCCATAGAAGCGCGAACACCACCAAGCATTTGATGGATTACATCAGCAATAGTACCTGAGAAAGGTACACGACCTTCAATACCTTCAGGAACTAGCTTATCAGCCGCAGTACCTTCTTGGAAATATCTATCTGTACTTCCTTTTTGCATAGCGCCTATTGAGCCCATACCACGGTAAGATTTAAACTTTCTACCTTGATAAATAATAGTCTCACCTGGAGCTTCTTCTGTACCTGCAAGAAGTGAACCTGCCATAATACAAGACGCGCCAACAGCTAAGGCCTTAGCCATATCTCCTGAGTACTTAATACCACCATCTGCGATAATAGGAACCCCATACTTAGCACCTTCGGCGGCACACTCATCAATAGCAGAAATCTGAGGAACACCTACACCCGCAACAATACGAGTAGTACAAATAGAACCCGGTCCGATACCAACTTTAACCGCGTCCGCTCCTGCGTCAATTAAAGCCTTAGTAGCTGCTGCAGAAGCAACATTACCTGCAATCACTTCAATAGTAAGTGCAGCCTTAATAGCCTTAACAGAATCTAAGATTCCTTTTGAATGACCATGAGCAGAATCAAGAACTAAAACATCAACCCCTGCTTCAACAAGAGCAGTTGCTCTGTCCATTTGACCAACACCAATAGCAGCCCCTACTCTAAGACGACCAAAATCATCTTTGTTAGCATTAGGATAAGCTACATTTTTCTTTACATCTTTAAGTGTAAAAAGACCCTTTAAGTTACCATTTGCATCAATAACAGGAAGCTTTTCAATCTTATTTTCATGCATAATTTTTTTAGCATCTTCTAAAGAAGCACCATGATTTATAGTCATTAAAGGCATTGCTGTCATTAAGTCTGAAACTAAAACACTTTCATCAGGTTGAAAACGCATATCGCGGTTCGTCATAATTCCTAAAAGCTTATCATGCGCATCTACTACAGGAACACCTGTAATACCAGCTTTTCCCATGATCTCTTGAGCCTGAGCTAAGGTCATTTCAGGATGAACGAAGACAGGGTCTGTAATCAAACCATTTTCACTTTTCTTTACTTTTCTAACTTGTTCTACCTGTGTTGCAATATCCATATTTTTATGAATAATACCAATCCCACCAAGGTGAGCCATAGCAATAGCCGCTTCTGATTCAGTTACGGTATCCATAGCAGCAGAAACCATAGGAATATTAAGAGAAATATTCTTCGTTAACTTTGTAGTAATATCTACCTCTTTTGGTAAAACTTCTGAGTACTGAGGTACAAGTAAAACATCTGCAAATGTAAGTGCTCTTTTTTTAATGTTCATAATTAGGATTCCTTTTTAATCTATTTTAGTGCATTTTCAAGGCCAAGAGCCCCATCAAATAGTGTTTGTTCATCAAAAGCAGGTGCAATCAGTTGTAAACCAACTGGCATCCCATCATCGCTTTTTCCAACAGGCAAAGATAAAGCAGGTAAGCCTGCTAAATTAATTGAAATAGTATACATATCTGAAAGATACATAGTCATTGGATTTTCTAACTCGCCGATTTTGGGTGCTGTATTTGGAGCAACAGGCGAAAGAATCAAGTCTGCGCTTTCAAATACTTTTTCAAAGTTTTGCTTAATTAAACGACGTACTTTTTGTGCTTTTACATAATAAGCGTCATAATATCCGCTTGAAAGTACAAAGTTTCCAAGAAGAATACGGCGCTTAACCTCTTCTCCAAAACCAACAGAGCGTGACTTAATAAAGGTTTCTTTTAAATTATCACCCTGTTCTCTTGTTCCATAACGGATACCATCATATCTAGCAAGATTTGTTGACGCTTCAGCAGTAGCTGTTACATAATAAGCAGAAATATCATACTTAGCATCTAATAGTTTAGCTTCAACAATCTCATGTCCCTGAGCTTTTAAAGTTTCTATAGTAGAAGTATACGCTTTTTGTATCGCTTCGCTTGCATCATTTAAAAAGTGAGGAAGAACAGCAATACGAAGCTTACGTTCTGGTTTAAGGTTTTCACTTACAGGTGTATAATCCATATCAACAGAGGTTGAATCTTTTGGGTCATATCCTGAAATCATGTCATATAAGATAGCTGCGTCTTCAACGTTTTGTGTTAAAGGTCCAATTTGATCAAGTGAAGAGGCGTAAGCACCTAAACCATATCTAGATACGCGACCATAGGTCGGCTTCATCCCTACAATTCCACAAAAAGCAGCAGGCTGACGAATAGATCCACCTGTATCTGAGCCTAAGGCAGCAATAGCAATACCGCCAGCAACTGCAGCAGCAGAACCACCTGAACTTCCACCAGGTACACAGTCTGTATTTACAGGGTTGAGCGTTTTACCATAATACGAGCTTTCAGTAGTTGAACCCATAGCGAATTCATCCATATTAGCTCTACCAAAAGGAGAAAGACCTTTTGCTTTTAAGTTTGTGATAACACTTGCATCATAAGGAGAGATATATCCTTGAAGAATTTTAGAACCACCCGTTACGGACCAGTCTTTAACTTGGATGTTATCTTTAATAAGAACAGGAATACCCTCTCCTGATTCTTCCATTCCAATATAAGCATTTAGTTCTTTTTTTTCTTCTATCTTAGACTTCAATTCTTCTCTAAAGGCTTTAATCTCAGCACTTGATAATGTTAACGCTTCTTTAAGGGTAATCACATGCTTTCCTTTTTCTTTTTAATTATTACTATTGCTATATATATAAGTACACAAATAACCGCTACTGTTTCAACTATAAAGCTAAAGGGTACGGCTTCACTCAGGCTTGGCATTAAACCATTACCTCAGTACATCTCTCACATAAACAATCTTCAGCACTTGATCTAAATTTCCAACATCTTGGACACTTAGACTTATCTGCCTTAAGGATTTTAAACACATCACCTTCAACTTCAAAGGTACCCAATTCATTTGCTTCATCATGAGAAATAACCTTAGATACTTGGAACCAGTCTTCTGCATCAGTTTTATCTAATGCTTGAACTTTTTCACTTGAAGTATAAATGACTAACTCAAGAGTATCTTTAATCGTCTTTTCTTTCTTAAGTGCATCTACTATGATAGATAACTGATTTCTAGCCTCAGACATATAGGTTTCTTCAAAAAGTGAAGCAGGTGCATCAATAGGTGTATATACCATATCAAAGATATCTTCTGCATCTCCTTTTAAGAAAGTAGGAAGTTGCTCTAAAATTTCATCTGCTGTATACGTAAGAACAGGAGCTAAAAGCATTAACAAAGGCTTGATAATAATTGCCATAGCTGACTGAGATCCTCTACGGGTTTTAGAGTCTTTTGCATCACAATATAAACTGTCTTTAGTAACTGCTAAGTAGATACCTGAAAGTTCATTAACAATAAAGTTAGTGATAGTAGACATCCCTTGAACATAATTATACTTTCCAAATAAATCATGAGTCTCATCAAAAACGGTACTTGCCTTTGACACAATCCATTGGTCCATAAGACCTAAGTCTTCATAAGGAAGAATAGTTTCTAAGTCATTAACATTTGCCATTAGAAATCTAAAAGTATTTCTAATCTTCCGGTACTGCTCTGCTGTTTGTTTTAAAATATCATCTGATACTTTAAGATCTGTTTGATAATCTGAAAGAACAACCCAAAGACGAAGGATTTCAGAACCATACTGCTTGATAACCTTAGCAGGAGCAACAACATTTCCCTTAGACTTAGACATCTTCTCGCCCTTAGCATCCACCGTAAAACCGTGAGTTAGAAGTGACTTGTAAGGCGCTTTATGTTCAACCGCTGCAGATAAGAAAAGAGATGATTGGAACCAACCTCTATGCTGATCAGAACCTTCTAGATATAAATCAGCTTGGTATTTACCTGCATCATAGTTTCTAGACTTAAGAACAGAGTTCCAAGTAGAACCTGAGTCAAACCATACATCTAAGATATCAGTAACTTTTTCTACCTCATCAGCCTTATATCCTGAACCTGGGTATAAAAGGTGTTCTGTTGGAAGTGAGTACCAAGTATCAGAACCTTGCATATCAAAGATCATTGCTGTGTAGTTAAGTACTTTCTCATCAAGAATAACCTCACCCGTAGCCTTCACTCTAAAAAATGCGATTGGAACTCCCCAGTCTCTTTGACGTGAGATACACCAGTCCGGACGATTTTCAACCATAGAAGTTAAACGTTTTCTACCTGTTGCAGGATAGAACTCAGTTTGATCGATACCTTCTTTAGCAATTTCTCTAAGGGTTTTATCTTCACCCTCTGGCTTATCATCAACCGAGATAAACCATTGTCTAGTTGCTCTAAAGATAAGAGGTGTATGTGAACGCCAACAGTGTGGGTATGAGTGCATAAATTTAGAAACTTTTAAAAGTTTGTCACCTAAAAGTTCATTAATTGTCTCATTACATTTAAAGATATGTTTACCCACAAATTCTTCAGGATTAGGAAGAAGCTTGTCTTTTACTACTGTTTCATCATAACAACCCGTTTCATCAACAGGCATAACCACTTCAAGATCATATAAAAGGCCTACACGGTAATCATCTTCACCATGTCCAGGAGCGGTATGAACACAACCCGTACCATTTTCCATTAAAACATGATCTCCAAGAACGATTGTTGAAGGACGACCATTAAGTGGGTTAATCGTGTGAAGCTTGTCAAAGATAGTAGCTTCAAAGGTTTGAACTACCTTACCCTTAACTACTTCTTGTTCAATCATTTGATTATAAAGCTTTTCAGCTACGATATAACCATCTTCTGTTCTTACATACTTTTCTTCAGGATTAAGAGAGATACCCGTATTTGCAGGAAGCGTCCAAGGTGTTGTTGTCCATATAACTAAGGCCGCATCACCTTCAATAGAAGTACGAATCTTTGCTTCATCTGATAGTTCAAAGGCAACAAAGATTGAGAAGTCTTCTTTGTCTTCATATTCAACCTCAGCTTCTGCTAGTGCTGTTCTCTCAGCCCATGACCAAAATACAGGCTTAGAACGTTCAGTTAGAAGACCCTTTTTAGCTACCGCACAATATTTGCTTCAAACTTATAATCCATTGTTACATAAGGCTTATCCCAGTCTGCGATAATCCCCATTTCTTTGAATTCTTCTTTTTGAATATCTACAAATTTTGCAGCATGTTCTCTACAAAGCTTACGCACTTCTGCTGTTTCAAGAAGTTCTTTTTTCTTCTTTCCACCCAGTTTTTTTTCAACTTGTTGTTCAATTGGAAGACCATGACAATCCCAACCTGGCGTAAAACGAACTGACTTCCCATTGAAGTAGTTTTGTTTAACGATGATATCTTTTAGAATTTTATTTAATGCATGACCAATATGCGTGTGCCCATTAGCATAAGGCGGTCCATCATGAAGAGTAAAGCTTTCTGCTCCCTCACGATTTTTCTTCATTTTTGCGTAAACATCTTTTTCAAACCAAGACTTATATCTTGGTGCTTCATTGTTAAGCAGGTTACCTCTCATTGGAAAGGCCGTGTTTGGTAAAAGAAGTGTATCTTTGTAGTTCATAATTATCCTAGATAAATTTTATCTTTAAAAGTTTTGGATTATATCTATAAAGCCATTAAAAAACGCTGATACTTTCACATACTCTATATATAGGCAAGTTTTAAGCCAAATTATTTCTTTACTTTTTGAAGTATGTTATACTTTTCAATATTTAAATTAAGGAGTAGAAGTGGAAAAAATTGTTTTATTTGTAGGAAGAAAGTTTCATTCAAACCTTCCTTTTCAATCTTACATAAAAAGAGAAACTGACAGAGTTTTTGGGGAAGTGGATACCTACTATTTTTACGCAGAAAACGACAACTCACTTTTTCTACACCTGGAAAAACTATTAAATAGAGAAGCACAAATCCTTATTTTTTCCACTAAATCAGCTATTTCAGTGGTAGGTAAACTTCTTTGTACAACCACATCTGATAATCAAATCCTTAAAGAGAACATGCTTATTCCTTCATCTACTTCTGTTTTTGAAGATGATACTTATTTACTTGATTATAAAAAAGCTCATATTAATGTTCTTTTAGCAGAAGAAAACAAGCTCTTACCCCAAATACTGATTAAAAACGATGCAAGATACGCCCATGTCCAGCTCTTTGATATGGATATAGAAACGGCTAATGCATTATTGAATCCCCTAGCTCAAACATATGAAGTTAAACTCAGTTTTTCAAACCTAGTGCAAAACTGGGTTCTTCTGACTATTGAAAGTAAAAAGTACGGGCATATCTCTCAGTTTATCTCTTCAGCTACATCATTACTGAACACTAAGCTTATCCCCGCTTCAAACATTGCTGCTTATATCATTGAGAAACTTTCCCATGCTGGGAAGAAGATTTCATTAGCTGAATCTTGTACAGGAGGTCTCATTGCTTCATTTTTAACCAAACAAAATGGTTCATCTTCTATCTTTAATGGCTCTTTAGTAACTTATTCTAATTTACTCAAAGCAAATTGGCTTGCAGTTGATAATACAACACTTGAAAAATATGGCGCTGTAAGTGAAGAAGTTGTACTTGAAATGAGTGAGGGAACTCTAAATGTCAGTGACGCAGATTATTCTATTGCTGTGAGTGGTGTTGCAGGTCCAGATGGAGGAAGTAAAGAAAAGCCAGTAGGAACCGTTTATATCTGCGTACGTTCAAAAGAGAAGTTTAATGCACAATGTCTACATTTTCATGGTGACAGAAACTATATTCAAGAGCAATCTGCTTTATATGCTATAAAAATGTTACTCACCCTAGACAAAGAACTATTTTTCAAATAAAAAGAATTTTATAATGCTTAAAATAGGCATTATAAAAATATTTTCAAAATTCCTTCTAAAAAGTCTTGACAAACATCTCTTGTTTCCCTATAATTTCGGCCTCTTAAGCGTAAAAGCTTAGAAGAAAATGTCTCCTTAGCTCAGTTGGTAGAGCATCTCACTTTTAATGAGGATGTCGATGGTTCGAATCCATCAGGGGACACCATTTTAAAACAATAATATGCGGTGGTAGTTCAGTTGGTTAGAATACCTGCCTGTCACGCAGGGGGTCGCGAGTTCGAGTCTCGTCCACCGCGCCATTATGTTTTAAATGGGCGTTTAGCTCAGTTGGTAGAGCGCTACCCTTACAAGGTAGATGTCACAAG
>DTVI01000155.1 GCA_012963655.1 Sulfurimonas sp. | reverse complement strand
GAAGGCACCGTAAAATTATTTAAATCTTATAAAAAGAATATTGAACATTTTGAACCGAGTAGTGTTAAAAAATTATCAAACATTTTTTTTTATCTATAAGTACGCTTGTTGGATAAATAATTTTGCACGTAATCTTCTATTCCATCTTCTAATTTTATAAATTTTTTATGATAACCGGCCTCTATAATTTTATCCATTTTTGCTTCTGTAAAATATTGATATTGTTCTTTAAGATTCTTTGGCATTTCTATATATTTTATGCTTGGTTGTTTATTTATAGAAGAATACATTGCCATAGCCAAATCTTTAAATGAACGAGCTTGCCCAGTTCCGCAATTAAATATACCTGAAATGCTGGAGTTGTCTAAAATCCATAAAATCACAGAAACGCAATCTTTTACGTATATGAAGTCTCTTTTTTGATGCCCATGTTCAATATTCTTTTTATAAGATTTAAATAATTTTACGGTGCCTTCATTCTTGCACTGCATAAATGAATTAATTATTACTGATTGCATTTTTTTTTTATGGTATTCATTAGGACCATAAACGTTAAAAAATCTCAATCCTACCCATTGTGGAGGTTTTTTACCTATTTTATCCTGTTCTAGGGCATATCTATCAAAAAAATATTTAGTCCAACCATAAAGGTTTAATGGTTTGTAATTTTCCAAGGAAGTTGTTTCATTAAAACCTTTCGAACCATCTCCATATATTGCTGCTGAAGAAGCATAAATAAATCTTACATTGTTATCTCTTGCCCAGTTCCATAAATTTTTTGTGAATCTGGTGTTTTGCTTATAGATTTTATTAAAATTTTTTTCAGTCGTTGAAGAGTTTGCTCCCATATGAACTATTACTTCAACATTGTTGTTTTTATCAAGAAATCTTGTTAGTTCTTCTGGTTCTATAATTTTAATAAATTTTTTGTCTTTTAGGTTATTTATTCTGTTATTTTTAGTTTTAATATCACATAATATTAGTTCTTCTATACCTAGCTTGTTTAGAGAATATAAGATATTAGACCCTATAAAGCCTGAAGCACCAGTTAGAACAATCATATTTTATAATCCAATAAGATAATTATTTATGATATAAGTGTTTTTATTTTAAAATAATATATGAGTATAATTAAAATTAATAATTAAATTACATATTTCTTAAATAGGATTGATAAATGTCAAAAAAAGAATTTTTGAAGGAAGATTTGTTAAAGCTTATAGGTGGGACTGGTTCTCTTATTACGGTTCTCATGGAAGAAATAGAAGAAAGAATAAAATTGAGGGTAGAAAAAGTAATATCAAAATTTGATATAGTAACCAAATCAGAATTTGATATTGTTCTCTCTATGGCAGAAAAGGCCAGGAAAGAAAATGAAGTATTAAAACGAAAGTTAATTATCCTAGAAAAACAAATAATAATTATCTCTAAAAATAAAAAGTGATAGTACTTCTCTTAAATAACCTATTAAATTCATAACATCTAAATTTTAACTTATTAAAGCTTTTGACAAAATACACTATATAGATATTATTATTATAGATAACGCTATATTTTGTGTTTTTTGTTAATTTTTTAGTATGAGTAACTGATGAGTAGTTTTTTATCTAATACTAAAACTGACTTTAGTAATCCTCTGGATTTTATAGAAGAGATAGTTGTAGATAATAATTGGTCTCATAATAGAGTAAACGAGAATACTTTATATGTAGAAATATCTGGTCAATGGTGTGACTATTTTCTGTCACTAGCATGGAATCACGATACTGATCTTTTGCAATATACTTGTACTTATAATATGAGAATTCCTTCAGATAAAGAAGATTCAATTTGTATTTTACTTAATAAAATTAATAGTGATTTATGTTTTGGACATTTTGAGTTATGGGGAGAAGATGGTTGGGTTTTGTATAGGAATTCGATTTCTACTAATAATGAAAAAAAAATAAGTTCAAAT
>DTVI01000154.1 GCA_012963655.1 Sulfurimonas sp. | reverse complement strand
ATCATCTCAAAATTTTTAATATCTTTAAGTTTAAGGGCACTCACACTTTTACTTGTTCCAATAGTAGGTAAAGAAAGAACTGTATTTTTAAACATCAATTCTTTAAGTGTTTTACCTGCTACATAATCAAAGTCTGTACTTTTTCTTTGAATCTCCCCAAGTGTCACTGTCTTAACTTGTTCAAGTGCATCTTCACTTAAATTAGGATCTTCAAGAAGGTCTGCTAAGGCTTGCACTCCTTCTTGCATATATTCTTTTAAACAAGACAGTTCAAATACAAAGGTTTCGCTCCCTGTACTTGCAGAAATATAAATAGCCTTTGCATCAAGCTTATCCGCAAATCCTTTAGACCCTAGGGTTGCCGTTCCTTCTCCATATACCTTAGAAACTGCTCTGGCTAAACCAGCATGTTTCGTGTTAGAAATGGAACCACTGTTTTGAAAAACAACTTGCATAGAAACAATAGGTAATCTGCTATCACTCTCAAAAACTAAGGGTACCTTTGTACCATTTACATCTAACTCAATAACTTCACTTCCCATAATAACCTCACTAATTAATAATATCGCAAACAGTATTCTCTTCACTAAAATATCTCCAGAGTTTCATAAGCTGTATTTCTAATCGCAGCCGTTTCACCTATATCTTGAATAAGATGTACCATCTCATCTTTTGCCATTCTATACCCTGCTCCCGCAGATT
Organism: Sulfurimonas sp.; assembly: GCA_012963655.1. Taxonomy (GTDB): domain Bacteria; phylum Campylobacterota; class Campylobacteria; order Campylobacterales; family Sulfurimonadaceae. Next base: position 1,255 of record DTVI01000154.1, on the reverse strand, counting down.
TAACAACATTTTCTTCCATCATCGTTGAACCTAGGTCATTCGCACCAAATTTAAGTGCCATTTCACCCATGAACTTTGAATATTTGCTACATTATCCAAGAAAAGTCTTGCAACAGCTAATAATCTCAAATAACGATTAGATGAAGGCTTGTCAATATCAGGAATTTCTTCGCCTAACTTCGTATTAGTCGACTGAAAAGACCACATTATAAAGGCTCTAAATCCACCTGTCTCATCTTGAAGCTTACGCACTAAATTCCAATGTTCAATGATTTCTTCATCTGTCTCAACAGAGCCAAACATCATTGTTGCTGTTGACTTAATATCAAGTTGGTGGGCTTGTCTATGCACATCTATCCAAACTGACGAGTCATGCTTTTTAGGTGCAATAATATCTCTTACTCTATCGCTTAAAATCTCTGCCCCGGCTCCAGGAATTGAAGAAAGTCCCTTATCTTTAAGTCTTTGAAGAACTTCTTTCAAAGGTATCTTAGAAATTTTTGCAATATAATCAAGCTCAATAGCTGAAAAGGCATGAATAGTAATCTGAGGATATTTGTCATGTATATGCCCCACTAAGTCTTCATAAAAATCTATTTTCAATTTTGGATGAACCCCACCTTGAAATAAGATTTGTGTTCCACCAATAGCTACAAGTTCATCAATTTTTTCATCAATTTGCTCATTTGTAAGAATGTAAGCATCATCATCTTTAGCATGTCTATAAAAGGCACAAAACTTACAATCAACCCAACATACATTAGTGTAGTTAATGTTTCTATCTACTACAAAGGTAGTTACTCCCTTAGGATGTAACTCTTTTTTTCTAGCACTGGCCATTTTTCCAAGCTCAATTAAATCAGCATTATGGATAAGATCTAGGGCTTCTTCTGGAGTCATTCTTGACATTATTTTACCTTTAAACGTGCTTTTTCAGTTATTTTTTGCATTCCTGCATTAACTTTTTTAATTAGATTATCAGACTTTAAAAAATGATGATCTTTAATCCAAGATCCATCTCTATAAGCTACCTTAACTTGTTTATCCCCATCAAGGTATACTAAGATACGAAGGGGTAAATCAAGAGCAATTTGTATATCTTCTTGCATCAAAAGAGTTCCAATTTTTGGGTTTCCAAAAATAATCACCTTAGACTCATTCAAGTGCATTCCAACATTATTAGCATTTTCTTGATGATTAATCACCGCAAAAACACTAAAGCCCTTAGCTTCAACAATTTTCTTAATATTTTCAA
>DTVI01000153.1 GCA_012963655.1 Sulfurimonas sp. | reverse complement strand
AAAACTTGCCATACATTATCCTATAAAATTTATTACATTAGAAACAGCATATTTATTTCAGGAAATGAGATTTGACTCAATTCCTATCTACTTGCTGCTTTGCGAGATTAACACACCTTCTATTAATTTATCTATATCACCATCTAATATAGCCGATACATTTGAAAAAGGTTCGTTTGAACGGGTGTCTTTGACTTGTTGATAAGGTTGCATAACATAAGAACGAATTTGATGTCCCCATCCAATCTCAGATTTTTCAATCCCATCTTTAGCTGCTTTTTGTTTTTCCAGCTCAAGTTCATATAAACGTGACTTCAACATTTTCATAGCAGTTGCCTTGTTTTTATGCTGAGAGCGGCCATTTTGACACTGCACTACTACATTTGTTTCGATATGCGTAATTCTAATTGCAGATTCTGTCTTATTAACATGCTGACCACCCGCACCACTCGCACGATAAGTATCTATACGGATATCCTTATCTTCAATCTCAATATCTATATCATCATCAAGTTCAGGGGAGACCATAACAGAGCTAAAAGAGGTATGACGCTTAGAATTTGAATCAAATGGAGAGATACGCACAAGTCGGTGAATCCCATTTTCAACCTTTAAGTATCCATAAGCATTTTCACCCGAAATAAGTATAGAAGCATCTTTTATCCCTGCCTCTTCCCCATTTTGATAATCCAAAATTTCTACCTTAAAGCCACGTCTCTCTGCCCAACGTGAATACATTCTAAATAGCATATGCGCCCAGTCTTGAGATTCTGTTCCACCAGCACCAGGATGTACCGTCAAGATAGCTGAGTTTGCGTCATGCTCACCTGAAAGCATAACTTCAACTTCCATAGCATTAACGCCCTCATTAAGATCATTTGCCTCGCTAAAAAGCGTTTCTATGGTTTCATCATCTTTTTCTTCTTTTGCCATCTCGTACAAGTCAAAAGCATCACCAAGCATACCCGAAGCATTTGTAAACTTATCAAGCTTACGCTCTAGCTGTGTTTTTTCTTTTTGAATAACTGCTGCTGCGCTTGCATCATTCCAAAAGTCTTGTTCATTTTCAAGTGCTGAAATCTCATTTAGACGTGAGGAAATATTATCAGGTTTGACAATATTTTTAATATTGTGCATTTTCGTGTCTAAAGTTTTTAAAAGTTCGCCGTATTCGTAATGATCCATTTCTTAGTTTCCATAAAATATAATATAATTACTTTATTATATTGCAATAGGGCTTAAACAATGACAATTATACAAACTCCCCAGGAACTCCAAGACCTTCTGAAAAATGAAACACGAAGTATAGGGTTTGTACCCACTATGGGAGCCTTACATCACGGGCATCTAAGTCTTATAGAAAGATCTGTCAAAGATAATGAACTCAATATTGTGTCCATCTTTGTAAATCCAACCCAGTTTTTAGAAGGCGAAGACCTTGATAAATACCCTAACAAGTTTGATGCAGATGAAAAAATATGTGAACTAGCCGGAATTGACATCCTTTTTTATCCTAAAAAAGAAGATATGTATGAAGACGATGAGATAAAAGTAATTTCTCCTAATATAAGAGGATATGTACTTGAAGGTGCGATGCGTCCAGGGCATTTTGACGGCGTCTTAACCGTAGTGATGAAACTTCTCAACATAGTCTCTCCCACAAAAGTATATTTCGGGAAAAAAGATGCCCAACAACTCTCACTAATTTCACAAATGGTAAGAAACTTTCATATGAAAGTAGAAATAGTCCCTTTAGAAACAGTAAGAGAAGATGACGGACTAGCCCTTAGTTCAAGAAACGTCTACTTAGACAAGACCCAACGAAAACAGGCTTTGAAAATATCCTCATCCCTAAAAAAAGCCACTCAGTTAGTTATACAAGGAAAACTAAACACCAAAGACCTTCAAAAAGAGATGCTCAAGGTTTTAGCGCCCTAGAGGTTGAATATGTCAGCATAGTT
>DTVI01000152.1 GCA_012963655.1 Sulfurimonas sp. | reverse complement strand
TTTTATAATACTTGTTGAAGATCTTGATCTAAAAAAACTCTTACAATGGATGAAAGATAATCTTGATAAAGACCTTGGTCCAGAAAAGGCAAAGGCCTTCTTAGTAAATTCAGTTCTTAGCTTCGAGGAAATTACCTATGTGAATAGGAGTGTTGAGGTTTTAATGGATAGTGTATAAGAGCAATACCTTGAATAATTTTTAGGACTATTTTGTGTCCTTATGTAAGAATAGATTCTTGTGAGTCTACAGAAACTAAGAGTAAACTAATAGATTTTAAAGATAAAGAGGAGTACATTAGTATATTAGTTTATATATAGGAGACAAAATGCAATTAAAATACGTAGGTGCTATGCCAGTAGTCTCGCAAAATGGTGTTGGTTTTGATCATACTAAGCCCGATAAATATACTTTTTTAAATGCAGCAATTGAACTATTAGAAGCCCTTAGTTTTGGTGCCACTACAACAACAAAACACCTTTATAATGTTACGGGTAGGGAATATGAAGGGGATGAATTATTAAGCTTACTTAAAAAGTTTTACCCTGACTTAGATGCAGCCTTATCTTCACGAGATGAAAAATGTAATCATTTAGTAGAAGGCCTTATCACACGTGTACATGAAAATACAAATATAAATGAAGATGAAAAAGTTGCTTGGTTAAATAATATAGAGCTCATGAATGAATATTATCATCAATTTATTACCAATGAAGAAGCTTATCAGTGTGCTTTAGAAGCCTTAGGACAAGAAATACATGATGCGCGTATAACAGAGGTTGCCTTTCCTCTTTTTAGAAATTATGGTTTAGTCTTGCATGATCTTGATTATGTGATGCAAAATAGAAAGTCACCTATTGATAGTAAACTGACTATAGAAACAGGTAATGAAGGACTTATTGGTAAACTTATAATAACGCACCGCTAAACCACATGTTTAGTGTCTTCGTTTTAGATAACTTGTAAAAAACTTAAATTAAGTAGTAATTAATTAAAATATTCTTAAATTAAGACCCCTTTAAGTGAAAATAAGTATAATTTCGCCACAAAACAAAAGAAGTATTCGCTTTGTGCGTTGCTTTTTTTAGAAAACTTAAAGGACAATAGATGAAATTTACTAAAATTGCATCTCCTGAACAGATTGATAAGAAGTGGATTCTTATTGATGCTACAGGAAAAACATTTGGTCGTATGATCACTGAAGTAGCTACTAGCCTTCGTGGTAAAGATAAGCCTTATTACACTCCAAACATTGACTGTGGTGATTATGTTGTAATCATTAACGCTTCTAAAGCAAAGTTCAATGGAGCTGGTAAAATCGCTAACAAAGAGTACTTTACTCACTCAGGATACTTCGGTTCAACTAAGAGCGTTAAGATGACAGACCTTCTAGAAAACAATCCAGAAAAACTGTTCAAATTAGCAACTCGTGGTATGCTTCCAAAGACTAAACTTGGTGCAGCAATGCTTAAAAAACTTAAAGTGTATAAGGGTGCTGAGCATCCTCATTCTGCACAATTAGCTAAGTAAGGATAAATTATTATGGCAAAAACTTACGCAACTGGTAGAAGAAAAGCTTCTATCGCAAAAGTATGGATGACTTCTGGTACTGGTAAAATTACAATCAATGGTCTTTCAATTGATGCATGGTTAGGTGGACTTGAAGCGAAAAAACTTCGTGTAATGCAACCACTTACTCTAACTAAACAAAACGAATCTGTTGACATCGTTGCTACAACTCTTGGTGGCGGTTTCGCTGGTCAAGCTGATGCACTACGTCACGGTATTTCTAGATGTTTAGTAAAGATGGACGAATCATTTCGTTCTATTCTTAAGCCTGAAGGTATGATGACTCGTGATTCACGTGTTGTTGAACGTAAGAAGCCAGGTAAGAGAAAAGCACGTCGTTCTCGTCAGTTCTCAAAACGTTAATCCAAGACTTAATTGGATTTATCGTTTCTTTAGTAAA
>DTVI01000151.1 GCA_012963655.1 Sulfurimonas sp. | reverse complement strand
AACGCGTATGGAAATCCCTAATGAGTGGAATGCCATGGGAAGGTGAGCTTAAAAATGTTGCTAAAGATGGAAGAGTATTTTGGGTAGAGGCGCACATAAGTCCTATTAAGGATGAACATAACATCATCCAGTGTTTTGAATCAATCATGCGTGTCATCACTGAAAACAAGGCCCTTTTAGAAGATATTAATATAGATCCCTTAACCACCTTACTTAATCGAAGAAGTTTTGAACAACGTTTTATTATTGAAAGATCCCGAGCGAAAAGAGACAAAAAATACCTTAGTTTACTCATGATAGACATAGATTTTTTCAAACAATATAATGACACCTATGGTCACTTACAAGGGGACACAACATTACAAAGAGTGGCCCAATCATTAAAAGAGAGTTTTTGCCGTTCCTCTGATCTTGTTTTTAGATTAGGAGGAGAAGAGTTTGCTGTTATTACTGCGGCTGATGAGATGTACAAGCTCATTGCTTCTGCTGAAAATGCTTGTTATAGCCTGCAACAAGAGCGTATTCCCCACATCAAAAGTGATGTAAATCCTTATCTTAGTATTTCTATAGGAATAGCCCTTATTCATGTAAATTCTATACATACACTTGACGAAATTTATGAGAGTAGCGATAAGGCCCTTTATAAGGCCAAGAATAATGGAAGAAATCAGGTCCAATTTATTGAACTTTAAAAGAAGAAGGCTATAAGGCCAAAAGATTAATAACCTTTACCTTATCACCAACTTCTAAAGAGTCTGAATTTTCACTGGTTACTACTAAAGAACAATGCCCAAGCATATTAGTCAGTATGGCTGATGTTCCTACTTTTTTTCCATCAAAGTCTACTTCATAGCGACCATGCTTAAATCTTAGATTACAAGGTGAAAATTCTGTCTTTTTAGCGCGTTTACTAAAGGCTTGAATTAAGGTAGCATCAATAAGCTCTAAAGAAGCCTTTTGCTCCAACATACGATGAATAAGAGGAATAACATAAAGCATAAAAGTTACTGTTGAAGAATACGCAAAACCAGGAAGAGCGATAATGAATTTATCACCTTTTTGTGCTAATAAAACATGTTGTCCTGGTTTAATTCTTACACCCTTAAAAATAACTTCTGCCCCAAGAGCCGGGATAATATCTTTAACAAAATCATAATCCCCAACACTCACTCCCCCTGTCGTCACAATCAAGTCAGCTGAGTCAAGAGCATTTAAAAAGCCCTGCGTTATGCTTTGCTTATCATCTTTAACAATGCCTAACTGTACCACTTCTGATCCTGATTGTTCGGCAAGTGCCGCAAGTGTATAATTGTTTGAAGAACGAATTTGTGAAGCATGATGAGATTCTTCACCAAGGTCTAAGATTTCAGAACCTGTAGAAAGCACCGCCACACGTGGTTTAATAAAAACAGGGGCCATAACAACATTTAAAGAGGCCATTACTCCTATTTCTGCGTATCCAAGCTTACTACCTTTTTTAATCAGGACTTCACCTTCTTTAAAACTCTCACCTACAGGACGTACCGCAAAACCCTGAGGTACTTTTTCATTAATGATGATATGCCCATCTTCAAAGGTCACATTTTCTATAGGGGTTAAGGTGTCTGCGCCTTCTGGCATTAATGAACCGGTAAAGGTCTTAATACAAAGTCCTTCAATCACTTCACCAATCACCTCAGCACCCGCAGGATTGTCCTGGTCTTGGACCTTGATTTTCCCGGACTCTTGATCAGAGCATAAGATGGCATAACCATCCATGGCAGAGGTAGGATATACCGGTGAGTTTGCACTTGCAATAATATCTTCAGCAAGTATACGTCCCAGAGCAGAAGACAAAAATAATTTTTCTATTGCACAAGATTTAATTTCAAGTGCTTCAAGTTTTGTTATGGATTCATCATAAGAAATCATTTGTCTAAGTTTAGCAAGCCAGAGCCTTTAATTTGAGTTGATCTATCTTTTGCGTAAATACGTTTACCCTCTTTAAGGTCATACTTCCATATAGGAGCAGATGCCTTAAAGTCTTCCACAAACTCGTCTATCATTTCTAATGCTACACGACGTTTGGGTGAAAAAACAGCGGCAATATAAGAAGACTCATGTAAGAGTACATCTCCACGAGAATGTGCCATCTTTAAAATAGCACCTTTTTCTTTTGCCTTTAAAACCCAAGCATCAAACCAAGAATTTAAAATAGGTTCATATATATCAAAACTAAGGCCTGAAATACCATCTTCATCACGAATAGTTCCAATAAAAGGAATATAAGCACCATAATTGCTATTTTCTTCTTCTTTATACCATTTAGCTAAGGTCTTCTCCACTGGAACGGCCCCATCAAAAAGTTCTAACATCATCCACCACACACAGGAGGAAGTAGAGAGACCTTATCACCACTGCAAAGTTTAGTGTTTAAGTCCATTACCATTACATCATTTACTGCAACCGCACAGGTTTCTATCCAGCTTTTAAGTTCCGCATCTTGACTTAAATGCTCGGCTACATCATTTAATGTTGCTGCTTCTAAGCTAATCTTGTCTTTTTGTATTGGTCCTAAAAATTCAATAGTAATCATATCCACTCTCCGTAATACTAGTTACATAATTATAACTAAAACTAGCTAAGGCAAGCCTACTTAAAGCTATATCTATCTTAAAAAATTCATATTAAAAGTTATATTTGGTTATAATATAATTAAAATAGTAAGACAATCCAATCTATTGGGGAAGGTTTCTCTTCACAAAGCAGCTCAATTGTCTAAATTACAAGAAGTAACAACGGTTATCTTTGATAAAAACCTTAACCGTATCGTTCAATCTGACCCTCTTTTCGAGGCTCTTTTTGAAAATATATATACTCTCACCGCACTTAATGTCTTTCTCGCACAAAATTCAATGTTAGATGAGAACTTTTTGCATAAGCTCAGTATGGGAGGTAAAGAGCACCACCTTTGCTACAAAACAGAGGATAAGAATAACACCTTTGAATTTAAATTCTTTTTATTATCAGACTCATGGTTTGTTGTAAATCCTACGGGCTGTTATGACCTATATGATCAACTCACAGGCTTAATGACTGAAAAAAATATTATGTCCTTACTTAAACATGAAATTAAAAGAGCACAAAGAGACAAGTCCCAATCAACAAGTCTTATTCTAGATATTAATCATCTAAAAAATATTAATGAAATGTTTGGCTACCTTGCAGGGGATTATGTACTCAAAGAGGTATCGCGTATCTTAAAAAAGTACACACGGGGTTCAGATGCGATTGGGCGTTTTAAAGGGGATAAGTTTTTTGTTATCCTATATAAGACTGACGCCCATGGAACTATGCAATATATTCAAAAACTTGAAGAAGCTCTAAATGCAATAAAATTTTGTTTTAATGATTTTAATTTTGATGTAGAACTAAATTATGGTGTTACCCTTACAAAAGATAAAGACCTCGTTCATAAGTTAATAGAAAGAGCCCATCAGGCATTAATCAAGGCTAAAAAAAGCAGAACCTCTAATATCGAATATTTATTATAGAATTTAAGCTATCGTAATCGCCAAAGCACAAAGAACAATCACCATAGTCTTTAATAAAAACATGAATCTTCTTTTGAGAACTAATCCTGTTTTTACCTATCTTTTTCCTTAGATCAGCACCCTCACCGCATTTAATACCTTTTTGGCTAAACATACGATGCAAGATGAAAACTTCTTAGATAAATTAGAGGTCCAAGGCAAAGAACATCATCTTTGCTACAAGTGCATAGACTTAGCAGAAACCTTAGTCTCTAAACATTTTTACTTCTTTGATATTAAGTTTGCAATACAGATCAATTATGCCCTTACTTGTGTTACTGCAACACAAACCTTAGATAGCTTCCTTAAGTCCTTATATGAGCAACTCTCTAGCGCTAAAGAAAGCTCTACTTTACAGATGAAACATTCAACTTAAAAGAGTATAATCGTATATGATTTTTGGAAAAATTGAGTATCTTAACCTCTTACCCTTTGATATATTTATGAAAAGACATACACGAAGTTCACAACAACTACAGTCTATTCATTATAAAAGAGGTGTTCCCTCTTCTATCAACAAGGCTTTTAAAACACGCCGTGTTAATGCTGCTTTTATTTCTAGTATTGCATCTTCAAGATGTCATTGTTTAGACTTAGGTATTAGTGCCAAAAAAGAGGTCAAGTCCGTATTACTTATTCCCGGAAAAAACCAGATTGATAATGAATCAGCAACTTCTAATGTATTAGCAAGAGTTCTTGGGCTTGAGGGTGAAGTTATAATTGGAGACAAGGCCTTAAAATATTATCTTCAAGATAATAAGAATGAGGCTATAGATCTTTCTCAAAGATGGTTTGAAAAACAAAAGCTACCCTTTGTATTTGCACGTCTATGTTATCACGGCAAGTCCACTAAATACAAAAAAATGTCACAAAAGTTTTTACATACACCAAAAAAGATACCCCAATATATTTTAAATATTTCTAGTCGAAAAACAGGGATTTCTAATAAAGAAATTTTAAAATACCTACAACTTATTGAATATAAGTTAGATCCCCATGCCATACTCTCCCTTAAGCGTTTTTTACGATTAGCTAAAAAACTTAAATAATTATATATATTAACACTCTCCTAAGAATAAGTCCTCTACAATAGATAAGACACCTTTTAAAAGATATCTTATCTAAGGACTCCACATGCCTGAAACTTCCTTTTTCAACTCTGTATGCTCGCAATTATTACAACCTGATGACCTTAAAATCTCATCTGAACTTTTTGAACGTATCATTCAAGAAAGAATTGTCTCAAAGATATTTATAAACGGTACCAATGTTTCTATTAAAATCTATGCTGACCATGTTCTACATCTTTCCAGTATGACACCTGTTCTACATGACTTTGGTTTTGAAATTATTGATGAAATCACCTACGCAATTCCCAAGAACAAATTAAGTGTTCATGTTAATAGGTTTAACCTAGCCATTCAAGATTTAGATAAATTTTCTTATGCCAAAGAGAATATAGAAAAAATCATTAGTCTTGCTTTATTAGGGGAAAGTTTTAGTAAATGTAACTTGTATGCTCTTGTATATTTAGAAAACTTTTCACTTAGACATGTGATGTTAATGCGCGCAATTATTGAGTACCTTGATCAGGCTGTTTTATCCTTAAATGCTAATGTAATTATATCTACCTTTAATCATCATCATCATATTAGTGACTTATTTATTGATTATTTTATGATACGTTTTCAGCCTGGGCTAACACAAAGAGATGCTAAGCTTAAAGATATATGCGAAAGAATTGAAGAAAAGATTAAAGACGTTCCTAGTATCTTAGAAGACAAGATTTTAAAACTAAGCTATACCCTTCTTCAGTCTCTTCTTCGAACTAATTACTTTCTAAACCAAGAAGCAATTTCTCTAAAAATTCATACTGAACTCTTTGCTGAACATTTAAAAGGAATACAACCCCGTTTTGAAATCTTTGTTTATCACCCAGAATTCTCAGGCCTGCACCTTAGAATGAGTAAGATATCTCGTGGAGGTCTTAGATGGTCTGAAAGGCATGATGATTATCGCACAGAAATCAAATCTTTAATGATTACACAAGAAGGGAAAAATTCTATTATTGTCCCAGATGGAGCTAAGGGAGGTTTTGTTATTAGAAAAGATAAGGCCGACATTAGTAAAGAATATTTTCAAGAAATCTATACGAAGTTTATACACAATCTCCTTGATATGGTTGATAATATTATTGATGGTAAAATCATTAAAAATGAAAACATTGTTGCTTATGATGAAGATGATACCTACTTTCTAGTTGCCGCGGATAAAGGTACCGCGAGTATGAGTGATATAGCAAATAATATCTCCATCTCACGAAATTTTTGGCTCAAAGATGCCTTTGCTTCTGGAGGGTCAAATGGCTTTGGTCATAAGAATCTAGGTATTACTGCTAAGGGTGCTCTCATTTCTACACAAAGATTTTTTATAGAAAAAGGTGTAGATTTTTATAAAGATTCCATCAGTATTATAGGCTTAGGCTCGATGAATGGAGATGTTTTTGGAAATGGGTTAATTGAGTCAAAGGCATTTAAACTCTTAGGCGCTATTTCACATAAAGAGATTTTTATTGACCCTCATCCTATTCCTTTGGTCGCATATGAAGAAAGACAAAGATTATTTTTATCTAAAAATGGTTCTTGGTCTGCTTATAATAAAAGTCTTATTTCAAAGGGTGGCGGTGTATTTTTCCGCTCTGATAAGACGATAGAACTTTCTAAAGAAATTAAAAAAATGCTTGGTACCACTAAAAAAACCTTAAGTGGAGAAGACCTCGCACAAAAATTATTATGCATGAAGGTAGATATGCTTTTTAATGGGGGCGTAGGGACTTATGTAAAAAGCTCAGACGAGAGTAATTTAGATATAGGAGATAAACAAAATGAAAGCCTTAGAGTTGATGCCAATGAGCTAAATGCCTATTGTATTTGTGAGGGTGGAAACCTTGGACTCACCCAACGCGCTCGAATAGAATATGCCCGTAAAGGAGGAAGAATCAACCTTGATGGTATAGATAATTCCGCTGGGGTAAATATATCAGACCACGAGGTAAACTTAAAAATCCTTCTTAACGCCATAGAAGAGAAAGGCGTGCTTACCAAAGAAGAAAGAAATACTACCCTCTCTTCTTTAACTGAACAAGTTGTAAACATGGTCTTGTGGGATAATTACAATCAAAGCCTTGCCCTTTCTCGTGATGAGAGGCTCTCTCGTGTTTATGCCAAAGACTTTATAGGGGCCTTAAATATTTTAGAAAAATATATTCCTGCCTTTAAACGCTCTGATTTTCAAATTCCCAAAGATGAAAACTTTTCTGGCATGCTTAATAAAAAAGGCGCTATTGTACGGCCTACTCTCGCTTCTATACTCTCATATGCAAAAATATTTGTAAAAAATGTCTTATTAGAATCGTATATGATAGATGAAAATTTTGCTCAAGGATACTTATACAAATACTTTCCAAAATCTTTTGTTGGTATATATGAAAGAGAAATTTCAGTACATCCTCTTAAACGCGAACTTATTGCTACTAGAATTGCTGATAAGGTTATCAACTTTCAAGGGGCCAGTTTTATAAGTGATTTTGACCGCATTGGTGAAGAAAAATTTATCTATAAAATAAAATCATATCTTATATGTAATCAACTTTTTGAGACAAATGACATACGCTACGCACTCTTTAGACAAGACTTCAGTATGCCAAGTGAAACACAATACCGACTCCTTTCAGAGATGGAAAGAACCCTTACTTTTTCTGTCAAATGGATGATCAAGTATCTCAATAAAAGCCAGATAGATGCGAACCATATACTTGAAAATAAAGAAGCCCTCTTTATTATGCTTAATAAGGTTAATAATACTAACAAAATAGAACTTATCAAAGGAAATGACAGCTTTAATAGCTTCTTTTCACATATAGAGCACCTTCGTTTTGCCGTTGCTGCCATAAGTATTAAAGAATCAACCCAACACAGCTTTAATGATGTTGCAACCCTATTTTACATGGTAGTGCGCGAGTTTAAAATCATTGAGCTTTTATCAGCCTTAGACCAGGTACCTATTGCCATAGACAGTGATAGAATTCTTAAAAGGCAAATGTTGCAGTTCATAGACTTTGTTGTTGTACATTACACCCATAAAATTTTAAGTTTTCAACGTCTTGGTGAAAACCCAAAAGAGGCCTTTTCTTCTTTTATTTCTAGTGAGAACGAGGCCTTTTCAGGCATAAAAGGGCAATTGATAATCTTCGAAAATTATGAAATTAAAGGGCTAAAAGAGATTACCATCACTGTAAACCAACTCATGTCCTCTGCTATATAAAAAGACAATTTTTTTTGTGAATGGGTGAATGGGTGAATGGGTGAATGGGTGAATGGGTGAATGGG
>DTVI01000150.1 GCA_012963655.1 Sulfurimonas sp. | reverse complement strand
CTTTCTCGCGCGCCTGGTAAAGATCCCGGGTGACCTCAGTTTGCCCGTAAATCGTCATCTTCGAACCAGTCAGCTCAAAAAAATCGATTCGGCAGTTTCTGCCCTTATAAACAAGCTCAACCCCATCATGCTCCAGCCCGTTTTTATTCAGGCTGGCAGCCACCCCAGCCTGCTGGAGCATTTGCACTGTTCCTCGCTCTAATAGGCCGGCGCGAATTCTGCCCAGAACATGTTCTCGAGAATGCTTTTCCAGGACCACACTCTCGATTCCATTGACATACAGTAATTGCGACAACAGTAACCCTGCGGGTCCGCCGCCGATAATTGCTACTTGTGTCTTCATTGTGGATTCGCCATCTCACGCCGGGAACAATGTCTGCTCGCTGTACAACAGCAACCCCGCCAGCGTATACCAAAGTTGCTTATTTTAACCATGCCACGTGTTGCTAATTATTTCACTCACAAAAACACGCCACCGAGCGGGTTATCAGGACAGTGTTAGACAACGCAAAACCCTACCTTTTATACATTTATATGACTTCAATACAAATCACTTAAGGCCGGATAGAAAAGACAGACCCGTTATAGATAGCCTGTTATAAAGCGTCATTAATGGCAGAACCACGGCAATTTAAAGCCCGCCGATGCTCACCTCCAAGACCCATTGCATTGCGCAAGGGTCCTCAATTGGTCGTACCCTATGAATAGAGATGGGCTCGCCCTATGACATCGCTCATAGGCGATAACAATGTAATGTACGCATGGGCTATCCAAAAACTGAGCTCAACGGCCTATACCCCGATTTTCAATTACGGCCAACCAGAATCCAAGGGGCGCTCCGAAGTAGGCGAACAACCTGACCTCATGTCGAGCCAGCAAATGATTTAGACCCGGTTATGGCGCAATAATTCATACATTAACACTATCGCTGAAAGGCTCTGGCCTTCAAAAAAACAAGCACAATTGCGGCCACTACAGAACCAAAAGCCATAAACGTTGCAACAAGTGAGAGCCCGTAACCCGCTGTAAATAATATGCCAGCGATGATAGGACTGGCGGCAGCGCCGCCCCGGCCAAGGCCTATGGAAAACCCGGTTCCACTTGCTCTCAGGTTATCTGGATAGTGATCAGCAAAAAGCGCATACAAGCCAACGACACCGCCATTAATAAAAAAGCCTGCAATACACGCGACTGCCGATAGCTGGTCTAACTCTGAATACCCTTTGCCAAATACATAGATCATTATGGAAGACATGACCAGTGCAACAAACATCAGGTTTCGAGTTGCAAATCGACTGGACAGCAGGCCAAACAGAATTGAACCCGTCAGCATACCCATATTTGCCCAGACCAAGACTCCGCCCGCCGATGAGGCTGAATAGCCCATATCTACCACAATTTTTGGCGTCCATTTGAGCAGAAAATAAAGCGTCATAATATGCATAAAGTAGGCTACTGTAAGCACAATCGTGGTTCGCAACATCGCAGGCTTAAAAAGTTCGAGAAGGGACGTTTTAGGCTTCTCGGTAACATCAGGCAAAGCAGCAATAGGTTCTTTGCCCATTTTTTTCAAGCTGGAATTAATTTTAACCAGCGAATCGGTGCCGCGCTGAATGGTATGGTAAGCCACAGATTCAGGAACCAGAAACCAGACTAAAGGGAAAAAAGAAATCGTGGCGATTGCCCCAAATTCAAAAATGGCACGCCAGCTGTCGTGTGCCAGCAGGCCAGAAGCGATCGTTCCACCAATAACCACGCCGAGGGGATAACCGCCTGCCATCAGCATCACACACAGACTGCGGTGCCTACGATTTGAAAATTCAGCGACCATGGCGTTGGTGGTAGCCAACATACCGCCTATAGCGAGCCCAGTGTAAAAACGATGAACCGACAACTCGTTTACCGACTGGGCGCCACTGGCAAAATACATCCCCATTGCCATTACGGCTAAACAAAAGAGAATAATGGGCCGGCGGCCAA
>DTVI01000149.1:1579-7983 GCA_012963655.1 Sulfurimonas sp. | reverse complement strand
AAGGCAATGCTTGCGTGCTTAACCTTTTCATCTTCCATATCAAAGTAAACAGAAGCTTCGCCTTCTATTTGATCAATCAGTTTTTTCGTCATCAATTAATTTTCCTTCTAATCGTTCAATATGAAAGCTCTTAGCAATGCCGGCCATGGTTAAATAATTTCGTTTTTCTACACCTAAAGGAACATCTTGGGGAATTGACATATTTGTCTTTGTACTAAAAAGGTTAGTGCGTGGAAAGTCCGGTTCTGTACAACCAAAACAAGGCGTTCCTACGCGTGTTTTTGAGCTTACTTCATTCCATAATATTTTATTACAAGAAGAATGGGTCATAGGACCTCTACATCCTTGTCCATAAAATAAACAACCTTCTTTAAGACCAAAGTCTTTGGCATCAACCTTCCATTCAAAATATTCATTTCTAGTACAGCCATGATGGGCTAAATTTGAATACAGTTCACGAGGACGTTGAAGCTCATCTTTTTTAATCGCTCTTTCATGAAGTATCATTTCTAAGGTATATCCTAACCACTCTGGATGAGCAGGACAACCCGAAAGATTAATTAATTTAGCCTTACTTGAGACAAGAGGCCCTTGCTCTTTTGTCTCATTAAACATAAGACCACTGTTTCGCTCAGGAGCACTGGCTTTAAAAATACCACCAAAACTAGCACATGAGCCTAAGGCTATAATATGCTGAGCCCCTAAGGCATAATGATGAAGAAGTTCACTCATTAAAACATCATTACGCTTTAATAAAGGGTCATAAGCACCTTCAAAAATAAGAATGTCACATTCTGCTTTGCATTTCGTAATTTCTTCAAAACTAATAGTACTCTCTAATATGGGATGAGAAATAATTTCAAACTTATTTATAAGTTCATCAAGATGGGGAAGGTTTAAAAAAGAGTGGGTGTTACCATTACAGGTAACACCTTGGAGCCACAAGAGTCGTGGCTTAGCTTCTATGTCGCAAGGCATTATAAATATTTTCAGATACAGGTTGTGCATAGTCATCTAATTCTTGGGGTAACATCTTCTCACCAAAAAGAAATACCATACCGCCTAAATACCCCATAAAAAGCCCAAAGGCAGAAAAAAAGTCTTGATTCCTAAGTTCTTTTTTACTAACACCATCCTCAAAAAATATCATCATCTCCGTCACAAAAGATGAAAGACATACCATGCCTTCACACCCCTCACCAAACACTTCTCTATTAGAAAGGTAAATGCGAAGAAAATATTCAATCATCTCTGGACGCTTGTTTGTCATGTTGAAATACATATTAACAATTTCATCAATTTTTTCTTCAGAACTAATATCTTTTTCATTAATTTCTTGAATATTCTTACCAAGATAATCGGATATATATATAACTAATTCTTTCGCAAAAGATCTTTTGAAGTAAAGTAATTATAAAAATTACCTACACTCATCCCAACTTTTTCAGCTATGTCAGGTATCGTAGTAACATAAAATCCTTGCTTTGAAAAAAGTTTCAAAGCCGCAGTTACAATACCTTCACGCCGTTCTTCTTTAGATATTCGAGCCATTTGATTTCCATTTATTAAATTATCACTGATTCTAGCAAACATATTCCTTATTCAATATTAAAGCTAAGGATTAAATGAACAAGTATTCATTTAATTTAATAATATTTCAGATAATTTATCTTAAATACTAAAATTTATTTCGGATTTTCCATAAGTGTCCACTATATAAGGGACATTCCACATTTTAATTGCAGTTATTTTAATTTTGTTTGGATAAAATCATAAACATATTAAAAATCCCTATCTAGTTTGATAAGCATACAGATAAGTAGAGATAGTAATAGATTGGTGAGGTAATAGAACAGATGAACGAAATAGATTATAAGATACATATAGACAAGGTTATTCAACGTATGGAAAATGCACGAATATGTGTTAGTGAACACCATATTGTTAAGATTATTGCTGTGAGTAAGTATTCTAATGAAGATGCTATTAAACACCTTTATAAGATAGGCCAAAGAGCTTATGGTGAAAATAAGGTACAAGACCTTAGAATTAAGAGTGAACATCTTGATGACCTTCCTCTTGAATGGCACTTCATTGGGAACTTACAAAAAAACAAAATCAATAATTTAATTGACGCTAATCCATTTTTATTTCAAGGCTTAGACTCTTTAGAATTAGCCCAAGCCCTTCAACAACGTCTTGTTGTAAAGGGTGTTGAGATGGAATGTTTACTTCAGGTAAACTCCGCGAATGAAGATTCTAAGGCAGGTGTAAGTTCGCAAGAAGCTTCTGACTTATATGCTCAGATACAAGAAACTTGTCCTAATATAGAGCTTCGTGGATTAATGAGTATAGGTGCACATTCTGAAGATAATAAGATTATTCAAAAAAGCTTTGAGGATACACATAAAATCTATACAGATCTCAAAGATGCAGATATTTGTTCTATGGGCATGAGTGGAGATTTTGAGTTAGCCATACGATGTGGCTCCAACATGGTTAGACTTGGGTCGATCATGTTTCCAAAAGACTAATATACTCTTTTCTTTGTAGAAGAAACCCTTAACTTCTTAGGCAAAGGAACTTATCTCCCCTTTCCTATCTAAAATATTAGGCTATATTATTTACAGAAACATCTTGCATGGGGTCTTGCATAATTTGGGCACTGGGTTCACCTATATAGTAACCTTGAGAGTAGTCAATTCCTAATTCACATACTTTGTCATGTATAGCCTGGCTTTGTACATATTCTGCTACCGTTTTTGCTCCGATTCGCTTAGCAAAGGAGACAATATTTTTCACTATCATTTGATGCGAAAGATTTGTGTCTATATTTTTTATAAATGAACTGTCAATCTTAATTGTTTTAGCTTCTAAGCGTAAGAGTCTTGAGAAACCAGATTGTTCTACTCCGAAATCATCTATAGTAATATTAAACCCCTTAGCACGTAACCTCTGGATTTGATGAAGGGTTTCATCTGATCCATCAATCGTGATACTCTCAATCACTTCAAGATATACCCTTGTTAGTGAGATATGATAATACTCACATTTATATTGTAAAAAATCTTCTAAATAATTTTCATGAAAATCTTGGGAGCTGATATTTATAGAAAAAGCATACTTAATATGTTGAAAATATTTAAAAGCCTTATCTATCATTATCCTTGATATTTTTGTTGTTAAGCCCGCTAAAAAAGAAGGTTTAATAAAGTCACCTGCACTAAGGACATGGCCTTCCTTATCTAAGATACGACATAAGGCTTCATACTTCTCTATACGACCTGTTTCATTATTATGTATGGGTTGATAATATGACATAATTCTGTCATTTTTTAAAGCATCTTTTACCGTTTGAATCCAATACAAGGTGTCTCTTTGGCGTCTAACGTATTGTGAGTCACTTTTGAAAACAACCATTTGAGAACGGCCCTTTTCTTTTGCTTCACTATCAAAATATATGTAAATATTTATTTGAACTTAATTATAGTAGTTTATATGAATAGAATTTATTATTTGACAATCATCAAAAATACTATAAACTAAAATAAGTATTTATTATATTGATTATATTTAATATTTATAAATTTTCAAAGAAGGTAAAAGGACTTGTATTTCCTTAACTGTAGGTGTAATTAATGGATTATCCATAATATCAAGATAAGCGAGCAAAGAAAAGGCACTTAAGTCAGGAAGAATATTTATCTCATTATTATGCAATACCAATTTTTTCAGCCTAGTCTGCCCTTTAATCTTACTAATGTCTTTAATATTATTCTCTGCCAAAAAGATAAAACGTAACTTTTCTAAGCTTTCAAGAACCGATATATCTTCTATATTGTTATTGGTTAATGCTAACTTATGAATATTTGTCATCTTAGAAAGTAAGTTGATATTAGATATTTTATTATCAGAAAGAGAAAGTGCCCCTATCCAAGGAACTTCTAAAATCTCATTTGGAATTTCTTCAAGTCCTAAGCCTCTTAAATCAAGGTAATGTAAGTTTTCTTCTTTTGTTCTTTGTATACGTTCTAAGGCTTCTTTAATCATATGTTTCTTTTCTTTTATTTATTTTTAAAGCACTTGTCAAAATGTGCCTTGTCTTTAAGGTTCAAAAATGGTTTTTTATCTTGTATACAGGTATCTAAATCCAGTTCAATATTATATTTAAGACCTATATCCTTCCTATAACTTGTTTCTTTATAGCTAATCCAAAGACCAGGTGTATAGACTTTTAACTTATCTTCATCAAAGTCTATTTGTAACTTATGAGAAAGCTCTTCTTGCCACCCATTAACCTTACTACAACAGCTATGAAAACCATATAAATACTTAGAAAAACAAGCTAAAGAATATAAGGCATTCACATAATGTTTAAGTTCATTTACATCATCTAGCTTAATTAATGAACGTATTTTAACCCTCAAAGCTTTGCGGTACAAGATTAGGTCTTCACAAGACACTGACATCTTCTTAAAATCCAATTCACAGGTATTTATATCTATACCTTTTTCTTTTAAGCTAAGATAATACTCAGAAGGAAGGGTTTTAGGCATTAAAAGGCATCCATTGCATTTAAAATATCTAAGGTCTTCCTAACATCATAAATAGCACTATGATATTGTTCATTATCAAAGTCTATACTATAAAACTCGCAGGTCTCAATGAGCTTAGGGTTTTTAACATTTCCCTTTGCATTGAAGGCCTTAACTATCTGTTTATTTTCTTTCATAGTACAAATATGCTTATCAAATGACACTAAAGAACCTAAGTGACGTAACTCAAAAGAGATATTATGCGCCACTAAGGTTGAAGTTCCCTTGCAAAACTCTATAAAGTCCTGATCTTCTTCAAAATATTCTTCATATTGTACGTCTTTACGTAAACGTTCTAATCGATCAGGTGAGAGTTGATGAACCGCTAGAGCGTGAGGATTCACCTCATACTCAGAAAAATAGTATCTATGAAATGTGTCAAGTACAATGTATTCTTCACCCTGCTTTCGCACCTTAAAAGCTGCCACCTCAATAACATCATGAACATTAGAAGAATTCGTCTCAAAATCAAGAATAATCATTTAAGACCTCTAATATATAAGTCTACTCTAATCATCAAAATCACAATCATCCCAAAATTCATCATAAGAAAGATCTGTCTCTTTTTTATGTTCTTCAAGATCACGCTCAACTTGTTTTTCCCGGTCTGCCTTTAGATACATGTCTAAGGCCTCATTTAAAATCTTATCAGCCGGCTTACCCATTAACTCAACCATAGCTTCAATTCTATCTCTTAACTTGTAATCTAACTGCATAATACCTCACTACATTTATATAAAAGAATTTTAACATACTATCAAGGGCTATAAAATAAGACATTTACCTATATTTTTTATTATGAGAAGAAAGAGATGTTTTTAAAAGAGGGTTTAGGCCTTAGGCACTAGTAAAGATAAAAGAAGAAGACTAAACTTCCTCAACCAAACACTTCATAGAATAGCCTTCTTTCTTGGCTAGTTCTTCAACTAAGGTTGCTTTACTGTCTGCTATTTCAAGCATGTATACACCGCAAAGCCCTTCTCCCTCGTTGATAATATCATTAGCTATTTTATCTGCTTTCTCACTATTTTTATGAAAAACACGCGTAAGTATTTCCATACAAAATTCCCATGAAATATACTTATCATAAATGATATAAACAAAATACATTTTATGTTTGTTTACCTGCGTGATAGAATAATGTTTAATTGTTACGGGCATCTTATTCCTATATAATCTAAAGATATTATAATTATTTAGAATTATAATCAAAAGTTCTTTGATACTAGCTAAAATTATTTTTCTTATAAAAGAATCCCTGTATAAAAGAAGTTTATTAAACAATAAAAACCTATATTCTACACTACAACACAATATATTTCCCTGGTTTTTATATTTAAAGATCAAATATAAAAACTAAAAAAATATATAAGTTAAATGTTCAGGTTTGTATTGTATAATGGTATATAAATGAGGGAATATTTTTGTTTGTATTTATAGTTAAAATAATTGACATTGTATCTAGAATTGCCGATACAGACCTTAATACGACTGAAGAAAAACGTCAGCACCGTTTTTTAATATATATGGGTATTTTAATGAGTGTTGGTGGTATGTTTTGGGGAAGTATCTGTATTTATATAGATTTTCCTTTTCAAGCGACCCTTCCATTAGGATATCCCATCCTTACTGCTTTAAATTATTTCTACTTATACCTTACGAAAGATTTTAAAACTTCTCAAAGTATACAAATTTCTATTAGTCTTTTTCTTCCTTTTTTCTTTCAACTGTCTTTGGGTGGATTTGTTGCTAGTGGTGGCGTGGTTTTCTGATTCTACTAATTGGTTTTGTGCATTTTTTAAATTTTCT
>DTVI01000149.1:0-1569 GCA_012963655.1 Sulfurimonas sp. | reverse complement strand
TACAGCCCTACTGGGTGCCTTTACCTTTAAAGAAAGAAACACAGTCCTTATGTGGTTTGTTACCTTCCTTGTCTTAGTCATCTTAAGTGGTTTAGTCGATGAATACATCCGTTCTATACACATAGTTGATGTACCAATTTCTGTTAGTATCTTGTATTTCACTATCAATATCGTCGCAGTTTCAACTGTCATCTTTGGTCTTTTTTATTATTTTATCGGTAGTGAACGTAAATATAGAACCTCTCTTGAACAAAACTTAGAAAATTTAAAAAATGCACAAAACCAATTAGTAGAATCAGAAAAAATGTCTGCTCTAGGAAGTCTTGTTGCAGGAGTTGCACATGAGGTAAATACACCCCTTGGTATTTCTATCACCGCCGCCTCTATCTTTAAGAATGAGATTGAAGCATTAAAAAGCGCAGTTGAAGAGAATTCATTAAGTAAGAGCAAACTTAATAACTTTATTGACAATGTAATAAAAACCGACGAGTTACTTATTAACAATCTAAACCGTGCCGCTAAACTTATTAAAAATTTCAAAAAGATTTCTGTTGATCAAAGTAGAGATGACCTTCGCAAGTTTGAACTTAATTCTTATATTAGAGAAGTAATTTCAACTATACATAATGAAATAAAACATAATAATGTCAGCCTAGACTTAGACCTACAGGCTCAACCTATCTTTATGAATACCTATCCTGGTGCTATAGCACAAATTATCATCAACCTTATTCAAAATTCTTTACTGCATGGCTTTGAGGCAAAAGAAAAAGGTCATATTAGACTAATTACCAAAGAGTCTAATGAGAATGTGATAATTATTTGTGAAGACGATGGTAGAGGTGTACATAAAGATGTATTACATAAGATTTTCGAGCCCTTTATAACAACAAAGAGGAACAAGGGTGGAACAGGTTTAGGACTTAATATATCTTATAACCTCGTAACCCAACACCTCAAAGGAAGTATCAAGCTAGACACTACCTATCAAGAAGGCGCACGTTTTGTCATGACCATGCCCAAGAACAACTAAAGCTAGAAATATTGGCGATGAGTAATATTCTATAATCCTTGAACTTAACTAATCTTACTATCTAACTCTTTTAAATATGATGCTTATATTATTAAGTGCTTTAAATCAGAAAGATCATTTAAGACCCAAATCATCTCAACTCTTAGCTTACACCTATTAAAACTCTCAACAGAAGTGTCATAAACCATAAGACCTTATCTCCATCAGACAAACCCATCTTTAAAACTCAGATATAAATACCTTCCTATAAAGTGTCCTCAGTAAGTGCAAGAAGTAGAAATATAGACTTAAGCCCTAATATTTATATACTTCAACAAGGAGCAGAGATAAGATCCCTACTTCTCTAAAAATAGTCTATACCCATTTGTTTCAGTTGAAGGAACCACATGTTTAAGTGTCCAACCCTCTTTATACAGCTTAGCTAATGTAGTCTTAGAATTTTGAACCTGCGATATAACATCTGTCACACCACTTACAGTCGCTTGTTTCTTAACATCAGACACTTGAATAATCTCTGAATCCTCATTATATAAAAC
>DTVI01000148.1:346-1985 GCA_012963655.1 Sulfurimonas sp. | reverse complement strand
CGGGATCTCAAATTAAAATTTAAAAAGTTTTCATCTCTCGTTCAAGAAATCTCCGATAGACAGGACAAAAAAATTATATTCGATCTTGTAGGGCCCGAAATAATGGTGGATAGCGAACAATATGAAAACTTCACTAATAATTCCGTTCATCTTATAAGAAACATGGTGGATCATGGAATCGAGACAAAAGAGGAAAGAATAAGAAATAATAAACTACCTGAAGGCCTTATAAAAATTCATTTTATTCTCAAAGAGAAATCCTTTCAAATTATTTTTGAAGATGATGGACAAGGGATTAATACCCAAATGGTAAAAAATAAAATTATTGAAAAAAGGTTGGCCACCGAAAAAGAATTGAGTCAATTTTCCGAGAAGGAAATCTTCTCTTTCCTTTTTACTCCTGGATTTTCCACGAAGACCCAAGTCACGGATTTATCAGGACGAGGAGTTGGGCTTGATAGTGTCAAAAATGAAATTGATTCACTTGGTGGGGACATTGAAATCGAAAGCCAACCAGGAAAAGGCTCTAAATTCGTTATAGAGCTCCCTCTTTTCAAATGATCACTTGAGATCTGGCTCGAAAAATGACCATAGAATTTGGGGATACTTTTCTTTTAATTGAATTTCACATTGATTGATGGCCTTAATAAGATCCTCGGCACTGTCCATCGGTGCCATTTTTGCCTTTACCGCCACCATGACATCTCCTCCAAGTTGGAGCGTTTTTAAAGAAAAAATGTCGTCAATTTCATCCCTATTTTTTAAAAATTCTTCCATTTCTTTTTGAACATCAAGATCCACACTCTGGCCAATAAGAAGAGACTTAACTTCAAAACCGATAAAGATAGCAACAACCATGAGAAGGGCACCAATCACAATACTTCCAGCAGCATCATAAACAGGATTTCCCGTATAAAGCGTCAGACTAATGGCAAATAAAGCAAAAGTTAGGCCCGTAAGAGCGGCGAAGTCTTCTCCAAAAACAACAATAAGTTCGCTTCTTCGACTTTCTTTAAACCAAGTCCAAACCTTTCTTCCTCTAGCATCTTTTTTAACTTCTTTCCAACACCCCCACATAGCGGCTCCTTCCAACATTATAGAAAAAAGAAGAACACCAATAGCAATCAATGGAGAGGACAAAGGTTCGGGATGCTGAAGTTTATGAACACCTTCGTAAATAGAAAAAACGCCTCCAACGCTAAAAAGAATGATGGCCACGAGAAAAGACCAAAAATAAATTTCCTTACCATGACCCAACGGGAAATCAATAGAGGCCGGTTTTTTGGCCTTTTTTAGACCTAAAAGAAGCAATCCTTGGTTCCCACTATCGGCCAAGGAATGGATGGCCTCAGCAAACATTGAACCCGATTTAGTCACAATAGCGGCAGCAAATTTTGCCAAAGAAATGATAAAATTAGCGGCCAAGGCCATATAAATTGATTTAACTGATCCAGAATTTTCGGCCATATTGATATCCTTTTTAAAGTAATCCTTAATCCCTAAATAGATATAATTTTTATTCTCTTGTCAAGAAAACCAACCACGCTCGTCATTGGCCAACCATCCAAAAGTTTTCAAAAAAAATCAATTTTAGAGGCCATAAGTTCTAACACTAAATGTTTATAGTTCAAAAAATTTA
>DTVI01000148.1:0-335 GCA_012963655.1 Sulfurimonas sp. | reverse complement strand
GGCCTACTATGATCACAAAGAAGAATATTTTATGACCTAAAAATTATAAGGGCTTAAAATGACTCTTTTAAAGACATCACCAACACAGAAAGAGTGATCATTTTTTACAATTGTTTTTTTGAATCAAACAATATCTAATTTAACTAGGGCCCCTTAAGCGAAACAGGACATCAATGAAAATAATCACCCCTCTTTTCTCTCTCATTATTTTTTTAAGCTCTTCCTTAGCACTCGGAAAAGAGTTTATTATTAGTTACCCTACTGGAACTGAATCTCCTTTATTAACTTATTCAAAGACTGTCATTACAGAAATGTATAAAAGAATTGATATTCCT
>DTVI01000147.1:675-1999 GCA_012963655.1 Sulfurimonas sp. | reverse complement strand
TTATTACAATTAGTAAGTCAATTAGCGCAACAAGAAGCCAATTTAGCCGCAGAGCCTGCGAGCGCAGAAGAAAAAACTAATTAAAATTAACCTGCAGAGGTTTGTTGCCATAATGCAAAATACACAAGGCAGATCACCAGGCCACCACTGAAGGGCTATTTGGTTTCGAGCAATCATTCACTATAATTCTCAACCCGCATAAAACAGAGCCAACAAAAAACAGGAGTTTCTGTGAGTGACAAGCAGTTTGTAAATACACTAAAGATGATAGTTGGGGTGTTGGTAGGATCTACAGTTGCTGTTTTAGCTCTCGCAAATGCACTCATTTCTGATGCAGACTATTCCCGAAGCACTATCATTCAGGAGGATATCGAGGACCGAATTAAACCAGTTGGTAGTGTACATGTAGTTAATGGAGCTAAAGTTGCTGGTAACACATCAGAGGCCTCTGCAAGCCACACCAACGATGCAGCAGAGCCTACAGGCCTGTCTTTAGAACAACTCTATAATCAAGCGTGCGCAGCATGCCACATGTCTGGAGTACTAAATGCTCCAAAACTTGGCGATAAAGCCGGATGGGAGTCACGAATTGCAAAAGGTGTTGATCAACTCTATGCGAACGCTATTAATGGCATTGGTGTGATGCCACCAAAAGGCGGCCGTGTTGATTTTTCAGATGATAGCATTAAGAAAATCGTTGATTACATGTTGCAATCAGCCCAGTAAATGATCTTATTCTTCTATGGCGAACTTATTAATTGTTATTTATTCAATACTTTTTGCTCAAGCTCTTGTATACGCTGCTCTAATTCTTTCACACGTTGTTGACTTTTCGACAGCATCTTTACCTGAATATCGAATTCTTCGCGAGTAACGAGATCAAGACGCTGGAACACGCCCTCTGCAGCTACGCGCGCATTTTTCTCTACGCTTAGTTTAGTCGCTTTTAAACCATCCGGTATTGCCGCGCTTATCTTACGTACAATTTCATCAAGAGCTTGGGTATCAATTTTCATCTCAAGACACTCCATTTAATTAGTAATTTAGTGTAACTAAAAATTTATTGTAGTAGAGCACACCAAACAGACACTACCATGAATTAAATAGGTATATGATTTTAGCGTATTGACAAAAACACCCACGGAATAATTATAACTAATTGTTTTATATATGATTAAAGTAGCAGTATAATCCGCATGCCAACAACGCTGCTGCCAAGGGAATTATTAAAACCATTGGAGTGTTCGTATAAATGAAGAATTAAGAAATGAAGCTCACAGGGATTTCCACGTGCAAATTATTTTAAAAATTTTCTAATAAAAAT
>DTVI01000147.1:0-585 GCA_012963655.1 Sulfurimonas sp. | reverse complement strand
ACCTCTTCTTCACGCCCAAATGAAATTAAGTCTGTTTTGCTTGCCATTGTTGCTGTCCACCAACCTACTGGGTAGCTAGGCAGCGGGAAATAGATGAGCTTAGTATTAACAAATCCAGCATTTCGCATGCATGCATGCATTGGCTTTATAATGCTGTCGAGATGAACTAGGGGCGACTCGCTTTGTTGAATGAGTAGACCATCAGATTTAAGTGTGTGTATACAGGCTTGATAAAACGGCGTGGAAAATAATCCTTCAGCGAGCCCTATCGGGTCTGTACTGTCAACAATAATTATATCAACTGAGTTACTTTCAGCTTTATGCACCCACTCTACCGCATTTTCAAACACGAACTCGACGCGCGAGTCATTATTAGCTTCACATAAAACCGGAAAATATTTTTTTGATAATTGGGTTACACGTTCGTCAATCTCAACCTGTATAATCTTTTGTAAACATGTGTGTTTTGCAACCTCACGCAGTGTTCCGCAATCACCCCCTCCTACAATGACGACATTTTTTGGGTTGGTATGGGTAAATAGAGCAGGATGTGCCATCATTTCATGGTATATAAAATTATCGCGT
>DTVI01000146.1 GCA_012963655.1 Sulfurimonas sp. | reverse complement strand
TCATTGTAGCATTTCTGTGTGCGTTCATAGCACCTACGTTTGTGTTAATTCTAAAACCCATAATAAATCCTTTTCGGGTGAGCATATTGCTCGGAAGTTGTTCAGCATCCTTGCTGATTAAAACTATTATCGGTTACTCTCAAAAAAACTTTAGCCTTTAATGAAAATTTTTATATTATCTTCGAAGTAATTCAAAACTTTTATTTATATTTTGCATTATTTTGTTACACTTTCGCAATCAAATACAATTTTCATATATATAGATAGAGTAAAGGGTTAGATTGAACTTAATCATTGTCGAATCACCAGCAAAAGCACGAACTATTAAAACTTTTTTAGGTAAGGATTATGAGGTTATTGCCTCTAAGGGTCATATCCGTGATCTTCCTAAGTCTCGTTTTGGGATTAAGGTGGGGGAAGATAATATCTTAACTCCTGAATATTCTGTAGCAAAAGAAAATGCTCCTACCGTTAAAAAGATACGTGACCTAGCAAAAAAAGCAGATATCATCTATATCGCAACCGATGAGGATCGCGAGGGTGAAGCTATTGGTTGGCATATTGCCCATGCTATTAAAAAAGACCCTACAGAGCTTCCTCGTATTGTCTTTCATGAAATTACAAAGACGGCTATTGCCCATGCATTAGAGGCTGCGCGTACTGTTGATATGGACATGGTTAATGCCCAACAAGCTCGTCGTTTACTTGACCGTATCGTTGGATATAAACTTTCTCCTCTTTTATCTTCTAAGATTCAAAAAGGACTTTCAGGTGGTCGTGTTCAGTCTTCTACTTTAAAAATCATTGTAGATAAAGAGCGTGAGATTAAAGCCTTTATTCCTCAAGAGTACTGGTCTATTGATTCTATCTTTAACCAAACTATTGATTCGAGTTTTCATAAGTATAAAGATCAAAAGATGGACAAGCTTTCTGTTTCTAATGAAATAGATGCTAAAGAAATTGTTAATACCCTTAAGGGCGAAGACTTTATCGTAGCTTCTATTGAAACAAAGAAACGTAAATCCTCTACACCACCACCATTTATGACATCAACCCTTCAACAAACTGCTTCATCAAAGCTTTCTTTATCACCAAAGAGAACCATGATGATTGCACAGACCTTATATGAAGGGGTTAAAACACCTGATGGTACATCTGGTGTTATCACCTATATGAGAACAGATTCACTAAATATGGCAGGTGAAGCTGTTGAGGCAGCTCGTGAGCTTATCCTTAATAAGTATGGGAAAGAATATCTTCCAGCTGAGGCAAAGTCTTATGTTAAAAAAGCAAAGGGTGCACAAGAAGCCCATGAGGCTATTCGCCCAACCAATCTTGAGTATACACCTGAGATTGCAGCAAAATTTCTTAAACCAGAAGAGCTAAAACTTTACAAACTTATTTATAACCGTTTTGTGGCTTGTCAAATGACAGATGCCCAATTTGAGCAACAAAGTATCATCTTTAAGTCTGATAGTGCTGAGTTTAAAGCTAATGGGCGTAAGCTTGTCTTTGATGGTTTTTATAAGGTTTATGGAACAGATGATAAAGATAAGCTTCTTCCTATTCTTAAGCAAGGTGAAAAAGCAGATTTAAGCTCTCTTAAAACAGAACAACACTTTACTGAACCCCCCTCACGTTACTCAGAAGCTTCACTTATTAAGAAGCTCGAGGCTGAAGGAATTGGTAGACCATCTACCTATGCACCAACTATTTCAACCCTTCAAGCAAGAATGTATATAGACATAGAAAAACGTCAAATCATTCCTACTGAGGTTGCCTTTAAGGTAACGCTTATGCTTGAAGAACATTTTGCGGATATTGTTGATGCTGAGTTTACCTCTAACATGGAAGAAGTGCTAGATGAAATCGCTGATAATGGAAAAGATTGGCAAAAAGTTTTACATGAATTTTACTTTCCATTTATGGAAAAAATTGCTGAGGGAAAAGAAAAGATTGTTTCTCAAAAGCTTGCTAAGCCTCTTGGAAGAGAATGTCCTAAGTGTGGAGAAGAACTTCTTTTACGTGGAGGTAGATATGGTAACTTCATCGCATGTTCAGGATTTCCAAAGTGTAAGTACACTGAACAAGTTGAAGAAGATGGAGAAACTGCCGCAGCTCCTGATGCTGAAAAAACAGATGAAAAATGTAGTAAATGTGGAAGTGATATGGTCATTAAAAATGGTCGTAATGGTAAATTTTTAGCCTGTTCTTCTTATCCTGATTGTAAAAATACAAAGCCAATGAATGATGCTAATGCACCAACTTCAGATGTCCCTTGTCCTGATTGTGGTGGGAAGCTTGTATTTAGACGTTCACGTCGTGGTGCATTTTGGGGATGTGAAAAATATCCAGATTGTAAATTTATCTCTAAATTTGAGCCAACCCTTAAAAAATGTGAAGAACCAGAATGTGGAGGCGCACTTGCTAAACGTACCTATAGAAATAATGAAGTATATGAATGTGTTAAGTGTAAAAACCGTACACCTCAAGAAGAAGAGTAAAGCGCATACATCATGAAAATAGGTATTTTATCAGACACACATACAAAGACAGGTAGAGCCAAAAAGGTTATTGATCTACTCATTGAAAATGGAGCTGAGTATCTTATTCATGCTGGTGATATTTGTGAGGTTGAAGTCTTAGAATATATGGCTGCAAGTGAACTTCCTTATATCGCAGTATATGGAAACAATGATGCCCATATGGTACAACATCATAGACGTTTCAATTTGGTACAAGAGCCTCACCTTTTTAAGATTGAAAACATTAAATTTAAACTTATGCATCTTCCCTACTACCTAAGTCCTGATGATGCGGATATCATTGTCTTTGGTCATACACATATGTTTGAATGTGATTTTAAAGCGGGTACACTTTTTATCAATCCAGGTGAAGCTTGTGGAAGAAATAAACCCATAAGTGAGTGTGTTTTATTAGAAATAAAAGCTGAGTATTATACCATCACCTCTTTTAATAGAGAACTAAAAACTAAAGTGTGGAAAACACACAATATGAATTTTGAAAGAATAACTAATGGCTAAAATATTTTTATGTTCTATTTGTAATATCAACAGTGGAACTTGTAATGAAGACTGTAAGTTTTGTTCACAAAGCGTAAAATACAGTGCAGATATAGAACGTTATAAACAAAAACCTTTAGAGTCTATCCTTGAAGAGGCAAAGGCAGCTGAAGCATCAGGTGCCCTTGGATTTTGTCTTGTAACCGCTCAAAAAGGGCTAACAGATAAAACCTTGAAGTTTGTTTGTGAGGTTGCTAAGGCTGTTAAGGCAGAAGTTCCTAGACTTCGCCTAATTGCTTGTAATGGAACGGCCTCATTAGAACAACTAAATACCCTTAAAGAATCAGGTGTAGCCGCTTATAATCATAATCTTGAAAGCTCCCAAAGATATTATGCAGAAATCTGTACAACACATGGATGGGAAGAAAGATATGAGACCTGTGAAAATGTTAATAAGGCGGGTATGGTCTTAATTACTGGTGGTATATTTGGAATGGGTGAAACACAAGAAGATAGAGTATCTATGCTAAAGGCCCTTGCTTCTTTAAATCCTACCTCTGTGCCTATAAACTTTTATCATCATAACCCTGCCCTTCCTCTTGAGCCAAATAAGCTTACAACAGATGAGGCCCTTGAACTTGTAAAATTAACTAAAGAGCTCATCCCCAATGCTAATAGAATTATGATTGCAGGAGGACGTGAAATGATGTTTAAAGACCGTCAAGCAGAAATATTTGATGCCGGAGCTAATGCTATTGTTATTGGAAATTATCTGACTACCTCTGGTAGAGAAAAATCTAAAGACTTAGATATGTTAGCTAATCTTGGCCTGCAGGTCGCACAAAGTCCTGAAGATAAGTAATGCAAGAAACTATTAGCCTTGTTTTAACCCTCAGCGCTATTATCGCTTTTTCACCTTTTCTTGCAAAGCTACTTCGTGTACCAACGACCCCTGTTGAAATTATCTTAGGTTCGGTTCTCGCCTTTATTGGTTTACTTCATGAACATGAACTCTTTGCCTTAGTCGCTGAGTTTGGGTTTTTATATCTTATGTTTATTGCTGGAACCGAAATCAACCTGAAAAAAATCATTAAAATAGATAAGAGTATCTTAAACCGTGCCTTTATCTATCTTAGTCTTTTATACTTTTTATCTTTTATAATATCTATTTATTTCAAGCTTTCAAATGTTTTTATAGTTATCTTACCTCTTATTTCTGTGGGTCTTATCGCAACACTAAAAAAAGAATATGGCAAAAATACTTCCTGGTTACCTTTAGCAATGGTAGTAGGATCTATTGGGGAAATTGTTTCTATTGCAGTCTTGACAATAGCTTCTGAAGCTTTTCAAACAGGTCTTAGTATTATACTTTTAAAAACAATCTTTACACTTGTTCTTTTTATAGCCTTGATCTTAGCTCTTTTATACACCCTTAGAATGATATTTTGGTGGTATCCTGAACTGGCCCCTATACTAATGCCACACTTAGATAATAAAGAACAAGACTTTAGACTCTCCATGGCCATACTCTTTTCTTTTATTGCCCTCATGCTTTATTTAGACCTAGAACTTGCCTTCGGCGCTTTTATTGCGGGTATGTTTATCCCCACATTTTTTCAGCATAAAGACCAACTGCCAGGAAAACTAGAATCATATGGCTTCGGTTTTGTAATTCCTATCTTCTTTGTACATGTAGGGACTTCTTTTAATCTCTCCGCCTTATATGTGGATGGTTTAATTTCTACAGCCTTATTGGTTACAGGGTTAATGATAGGCATAAGACTACTCGCTGCTATGGTTTTTAATCAAGTAGGTTCTATAAAGGATTCTATGTTATTAGGTCTTTCACATTCTATGCCATTAACACTTTTAATTGCTATTGCAACCCTCGCTTATCATCAACATAGTATTGATACGTTTCATTATTATGCCTTTATCTTGGCATCTTTATTTGAAGTAATTTTTGTGATGCTTGCAATAAAGCTTATTGTGCATCCTCCAGCTTTTATAAAGAAGTTTTTTCATGAGAAAGTTTAAGTACGAGCTCTGCAAGACTAGTATTTGCATCTATAATTAGATCTGCTTTCTGAGTATATTTTAGATCTCTGTCTTCATACATTTTTCTTGCTTTTTCTTTGTCATTGAATAAGGGGCGTTTTCCTAGCTCTTCATCATTCATTCTCGATATGATGACATCAAAAGGGACCTTAAGATAAATAATCTTACCAACCTCATTTAAGCTATCGCAGTGTGCTAGCATGCCCCCACCTGTTGATATAATAGCTCCAGATACATTAGATTTCAGCCAAATGACCATTTCTTTTTCACATTGGCGAAAATATGCTTCACCATGTGTTTTAAATATTTTTTCAATGCTTTGACCTTCAGCACTTTCAATCATAGAGTCTGTGTCTAAAAAGTAGTATGAACTGTCCTTCGCCACAAGCTTACCCACAGAGCTTTTACCACATCCCATAAATCCAATTAAGACTAGGTTAGTAGCAGACAATAAACAAATCTTTCTCACTTGATTTTAGCTTATATCTATACTCTCCATCAAGTTCAAGAACCACTCTATAATACTTATCATGATTTCCCATACGTATTTTTTTAAAAGGGGCCTTGTTAATATTGAAAGATTTTGGTTTAAAACTTGTACTTCTTGAAAAATCCATCACGATTCTATGAGGATTAGTTAACATGAAATTTCTTAAAAGTTTATCTTTTGTCATATATTTCATCGTTTTATTATCAGCTTGAAAGCTAATAAACTTAGCATTTATAATTTTAGATTTTTTTGTCTTGATTTTTTTAAGATCTTTATTTTGTGTAATGATAAAAGGTTTATGCCAATCAATTTCATTATTTAAATCCAACTTTTCATTTGAGATTGAACCATCTAAGTTTTGATAGGTGATAGTAATGGCCTTAATCGCTCGGGCTGAGTTTGGTAAAGATATATTTTGTTTTGAAAAAGGGGAAAGTGTTTCTGGTCTGTTGCTTGTACTAATATTTATCGCATTCGGGTCTGCAGGAAAAAAAGGATTATCTCTTGCAAGTAAAGAGCTAAAGCAAAGTAAAACTAAAATATAAAAACGCATAAGAACCCTATCAAATTATTTTACTGCATTATACAGTTTTTTGCAAAGGGGTAGATTAGAGGGTTTTAATTATTGTCAGGATCCAGTTCATTTAATTCAAAAAGTTCTTTTTGCAAATCAGAGTTCTGAAGTTTTAAGGTAGAAACTTCTTCACGCAAAAAGACCTCGTATTCTTCAAGATTAAGTAATACCTGTAAAGAGTTTTCACCAAAAAGTATGATTCCTATATAAATACCTGAGAATATAACAATAAGAGAAAATTGGATGAGTCTTTTCCAAGACAAACCAAAATATCGTGAAGGGAGGGATTGTTCTGCTTCTATTTCATCAAGAAGGTTAGACATAAAGTTCTCCTAAAGAGAACTGACAATATAAAGAAAAGCTTAGTGGAATAAATATCAGTGTAATAATTCTACTAAATAAATTTATCCAAAAATTATCTTTTCTTTTTACCATTCGCTGTTTACCTTAACTAAGCTTAGTTAAAAAGAGCCGAGCCTAGGTATTCACCATATACAACTTCATTTTCAATTTCTAAAAGTCTGTTATATTTAGCTGTTCTTTCGCCACGAGCAGTAGAACCCGTTTTGATTTGACCACAGTTTAATGCAACAGCGAAGTCAGCGATAAAGGCATCTTCACTTTCACCTGAACGGTGAGACATTACACAAGTGTAACCATTTCTTTGAGCAAGACGTACTGTTAACATTGTTTCAGAAACTGTACCAATTTGGTTTGGCTTAATAAGGATTGAGTTAGCGATACCTTCATTAATACCTCTTGATAAGATGTTAGCGTTTGTAACAAAAAGATCATCACCAACGATTTGAATCTTGTCACCAAGCTTTTCAGTCATTAGTTTAAATCCATCCCAATCGTCTTCATTAAGACCATCTTCAATAGAAACAATTGGGTATTTAGAACATAAGTCAGCATAATAATCAACTAACTCAGCTGATGTAACTGTACGGTTTTCTGAATCAAGTTTGTAACTTTTACCATCATCAGCTAAGATCTCAGATGCAGCAACATCTAAAGCGATACCAATTTGCTCACCTGGCTTGTAGCCAGCTTTTTCTATAGCTTCAACAATAATTTGAATAGGCTCTTCGTTTGAAGATAAGTCTGGTGCAAAACCACCCTCATCACCAAGCGCAGTATTATGCTTCTTAGCTTTTAAAATACCTTTAAGTGTGTGATACACTTCAGCAGATGCACGTAAGCCATCAGCAAAGTTATCAAAACCAACAGGAACAATCATATATTCTTGGAAATCAACTGAGTTATCAGCGTGAGAGCCACCATTGATAATGTTTAGCATAGGAGTAGGAATAGTTAATGCATTTGCACCACCAAGGTAACGGTAAAGAGGAATACCAAGAGACTGAGCAGCTGCTCTTGCAACTGCCATAGAAACACCAAGAACTGAGTTAGCTCCTAAGTTTCCATAGTTTTCAGTACCATCAGCTTCTTTCATAGTAGCGTCAATAACTGCTTGATTAAAAGGGCTCATACCAATTAAAACATCAGCTAATGTAGAGTTTACATTTTCAACTGCTTGTAAAACACCCTTACCCATGAAACGATCTCCGCCATCACGTAGTTCAAGAGCTTCTCTCTTACCTGTACTTGCACCTGAAGGAACAATTGCTTCTGCTGTTGTTCCGTCACTTAGTGTTACATATGCCTTAACTGTTGGATTACCACGTGAATCCATTACTTCTATTGCGCTTACATTATCTATAAAAATCATTCTTTATCTGCCTCGTTTATTTCATTTTTATCCATGTCTTGTACCCCAGAGATACCCATGGCTTCTTTAATTTTTTGCTCTATTTCTGCCGCTAATTCAGGGTTATTCTTAAACTCTTCCTTAACTTTTTCTCTACCTTGACCAAGTTTCTTGGTGTTGATGTAGACAACCTACTTGTGTCACAAC
>DTVI01000145.1:540-2005 GCA_012963655.1 Sulfurimonas sp. | reverse complement strand
TTCAAAGACCTCACTCTGGTCGAAGAGGTCTTGGTATCGACGCACCGCTTCAGCAAGCTCTCCTTCTCCGGCGGCAAAACGTGCACCTAACCGGTCAAGCGTAGAAGAGGTTCTGGTGAGGGTGGCCAGCTGGGCGGTTTCGAAGCCCTCGGAGGTTAGGGACTTTTGAGTGTTGGCAGAGGCATCCTGTATAGACCTAGCGATAAGATTCAGATGGAAGAGAAAGTCATCGGAGACATACTCCTGTTCACTCCTTGCGCCTTTTTTCTGCTCGCCATAACCTGAGTCAAAACGCTTCTTATAGATCTCTACATTCTTACGTGAAGAAATTAATGCCTCTTTGTATTTTTCCTGAGAAAAGTAGAAAGCAGCCAGGTTGGAATTACTATGCCCAACCGCAGGATGGATTGGACCAAAGGCTTTCTCATAAATCGTGAGTGATCTTTTAAAAAGTGACTCTGCCTCGGCATAACTAGACTGTATTTCATATATGAGCCCCATGTTGTTTAAAATTACTGCAAAGTCGGGATGATCTGGTCCAAGGGATTTCTCATAGATTGATAGACTTCTCTCATAAAGCTGAAGAGCATTGGCATAGAGACCTTGGTCGTAATAGAGAATTCCCAGGTAGTTGAGACTCCCAGCAACATCATGATGATCAGGGCCAAAGGATTTTTCATAGATTGCTAATGATCTCTTATAAAAACGTTCTGCTTCGGCATATCGGCCATACTTTTCATAAATATTTCCCAAGTAG
The DNA here is from genome assembly GCA_012963655.1 of Sulfurimonas sp. Classification (GTDB taxonomy): domain Bacteria; phylum Campylobacterota; class Campylobacteria; order Campylobacterales; family Sulfurimonadaceae. The sequence goes on along the minus strand of DTVI01000145.1, from coordinate 1,248 downwards.
TTGAGACTCCCAGCAACTTTAGGATGATCAGATCCAAAGGATTTTTCATAGATTGCCAGTGATCTCTCAAAAATCTGAAACGCATCGACAAAGCGACCCTGATCAACATAGTTTTCCCCCAGGTTCATGAGTGTCATTGCAACATCATGATGGTTTGGGCCCAAAGATTCCTCATAGATTGCTAGTGCTCTCTTAAAAAGAGTATCCGCATCTCCATAACGACTCTGAACATTATATATAATCCCTAAGTTCATGAGATTCATAGCAACATCAGGATGATCAGGACCAAAGGTTTTCTCCTTAATTGACAGTGCTCTCTTATATAAACGTTCCGTATCTCCAAAACGACCCTGATCTTTATATACGTTTCCTAGATTTGATAGGTGCTCAGAGATATCAGGATGATCAGGACCAAAGGCCTTCTCCTTGATTGCTAATGATCTCTTTAAAAGAGTTTCCGCTTTGGCATAACGACCTTGATTATCATATACAATTCCCAGGTTCATGAGTACCATTGCAACATCAGGATGCTCCGGACCAAAGGCTTTTTCCTTGATTGAAAGAGATCTCTTATAAAGGGTTTCCGCCTCGGCAAAACGAGCCTGAACTCTATATATATTTCCCAGGTTCATGAGAGTCATGGCAACATCAGGATGGTCCGGACCAAAGGCTTGCTCCATGATTGACAAAGTTCTCTTATGAAGAGTT
>DTVI01000145.1:0-530 GCA_012963655.1 Sulfurimonas sp. | reverse complement strand
CTTCAAATCGACCTTGTACTTTATACATAACTGCCAGGTTATTAAGCAAATCGGCTATCTTAGGATGATCTGGACCAACAACTTTTTCCTTAATAGATATTGCTCTCTTTTGTAACGATTCCGCCTCCTCGAATCGGCCATATGCTTGGTAGAGAGTCGCTAAATTGCCTATAGTATTTACCAAATCAGGATGATTGGGACCTAAAGCATTTTCATAGATTGCTAAAGAACGCTTTAAAAGTGGTTCCCCCTCGTTATATCGACCTTGCTCTTTATAGAGATTCCCCAGGTTATTCAGTATAAAAGCTACATTAGGATGGTCCGGACCAAATACTTTTTCCTGGATTGCTAGAGATCTCTTATAAAGAGTTTGAAGAAAAAGCCCTTGGTCCGGACCATCCTAATCTTGCTATAACACTCCAAAATATGGGTATTTTCTATACTTCACAGGGTAATTTCATTGAGGCTGAATCACTTTTCATACGTTCTCTGTCAATTTTCGAGAAAGCCTTTGGACCAGTACATGATAC
>DTVI01000144.1 GCA_012963655.1 Sulfurimonas sp. | reverse complement strand
ACTCTTTTTACAAAGCATTGCTTTATGGGCAATTGTTGCTATTGCCATTGGTATAAATATCTTTTTATTATATAATTGGCTTAGAAAAATTCAGCTTCAAATAAATGAATTTTGGGACGAGGCTAGTGAAGCAGTATAGCTCGTCCTACTAAGGACCTAATGCTTACTATTCTCCCTTCTTCTCGCGCTATTCGCGCATCTATCTTAAAAGAAAAATTTTTAAATGGTTTTTTGCCCTCTTTTATCACTATGTCAGACTTTTTACAAAGAGTACTGATAGTTGAAGACTTTATACGTATTGATGATGATACGCGAACACTTTTACTCTTAGAAGCTTCGGACTTTAACGCCTTCTCTACACTTAAAATAGAACGTAACTTCTTCACTTTTACACAAAACTCATCTTATATTTTTAGATTCTTTGAAGAACTTTCAGGAGAATTAGTTGATATTTCTTCTTTATCTATGGCGGATACTTATGGGGATTATGAAGAACATATAGAGATCTTAGAAGAGTTGTATTATAGGTATGAAAAACTATGTACTGAAAAGAAAATCTTAGATCCTATCTTCTTATCAAAGAATTATAAACTTAATAAGGCTTATGTACATTCTCAAGAAGAAATTCTTTTAGTTGTTGAGGGTTACCTAACGAATTTTGAGATTAAGATACTACAAGAATGTGCTGAAATTGTTCCTCTTAAACTTCGTTTTTATGCAAATGAATTTAATACAAAGATGCAGGAAAAATTCAAAGACCTAGGTATAGGTATTATTGAAGACAAAAATCAGATTATAAATCTTAGCTCTATAGAGATAGAAAAGTCAGGTTCAGTTCAATCTTGCGCCAATATAGTTTGTGAAAGCTTTTCTCAAAGATTACTCCAAGTTGCCTTTGTAAAACAAAAGGTACAAGAGTTTATAGATAAAGGCATTGAGGCTGAAAAGATTGTCTTGGTCTTACCAAATGAAAATTTTGCTGAGCATTTAAAACGTTTTGATGAAAAATGTAATTTTAACTTCGCAATGGGAGAGAGTTTACGCTCAAGCAAATTTGTACAAGCACTAGAAGCAGTAAGTCAGTACTTAGATGATAAGACCGTTCAAAACACAGCTAGATTAAATAGGATAGGCGTAGACTTAGTTGAAGGATTGTCAGCTAAGTATAAGGGCTTAATGTGTGAACTTGATTTTAATGCCTTAATGCTTCCCTTCTTAGAAGTAGAAAGTAATAAGCGTGTTAAAAAGATTATTAATGAAGAACTTTTTTATTTTGAAAAACTCTTTCCTATACTCAGCGAGAGTACATTTAAATCAGCCTTGCATCTTTTTTTAAACCGACTAAAGCAAAAAAGCCTTGATGATGTTAGGGGTGGGAAGATAACGGTTATGGGAGTTCTTGAAACCAGGAACATATCTTATGAGGGTGTGATTGTTGTTGATTTTAATGAAGGAACAGTTCCAAGAAAGAGTGAAAAGGATTTATTTCTAAATTCATACACCAGAATAAAAGCAGGTCTCCCGGGGGCGTCTGATAGAGAGTCCTTACAAAAGTTGTATTACAATAACTTGTTTTTAAGGGCTAAAGAAGTGGCCATATCTTATGTGTCTTCTGTAGACTCTGTCCCCTCAAGATTTTTAACCCAACTTGGGATTGACTCAAGTACCTCACATAATGAAGTACAGTGGGCAGATATATTATTTAAATCACACACTAAGCAAGATAAAAAAGAAGAAAAGATTGAACTTGCTTATGACTTTACTAAGCATAATTTATCAGCCACAGGTTTGAAAAGCTTTTTATCATGTAAAAGAAAGTTTTATCATAAATATATAGACGGGCTAAGTGAACATCAAATTGAGAAAGACCTACCTCAAGAGCATGAGATAGGTAACGCCTTGCATAAGGCACTTGAAGAAGTATATGTTAATAAGTCTAGGTTTACTGATAAGGCTGAATTAAGAGCTGAGATAGCAGCCGAACTAAAAAGTGCTTCGGCTCAAACCGTCTTAGATAAGTACCTGCAAAAGATGTGGATAAAACGATTAGAACCCTTTATTACTAATGAGATAGAACGTTTCAAAGAGGCTGAGGTCAAGGCCTGCGAAAAGCAGTTGTCAAAAGAAGTTCGTGGGATAAGACTTACGGGAAATATAGATAGAATAGATTCTACCTTAGAGGGCTTAGAAGTCTTAGACTATAAGTCAGGGTCTTATCCAAAGTATACGGCTAGAACTGTGGATAAGGCTACAGACTTTCAACTCGAGTTTTATTATCTTTTAGCAAGTCAAGAAGGAGATGTGAAGTCATGTGGATATTATGACTTAAAATCAGGTCGTATTATCACAGAGAACTTACTTGAGCAAAAGTTAGAACTTTTATATGAACACTTAGAAATGCTTAATGAAACCAAGGTCTTTGATTTTGAAAAGACAGAAGATTTAAAAGAATGTACCTTTTGTCCATACACTCACTTATGTGACAGGGATTAGTTATGAAAGATATGAATTTTACAAACCTTTTTAATAATGCGGCTTTGCCTGAAACATCGCTTTGCGACCGCCACGGCTTGTTTTATGTAAACATCTGCTTTGCAAACCGCCACGGCTTGTTTTGTCCTTATGTTGAATTGTGTGGGAGAGCCTAATGTTTATAGATTTACATGCGTATGAAGCCTCAGCAGGCTCAGGAAAAACCTTTTCACTTGTTGTTCGTTATCTTTCACTTTTATTTTCAGGAGAGAGTGCTAATAAGATTTTAGCTTTAACCTTTACTAATAAGGCAGCTAATGAGATGCAAGAGCGTATTGTTAATACACTTATTGACTTAGAAAATAAGGGTGAACTAGGCGAAATTGCTAAGGTGCTTGAATGTTCACCTGAAGAGCTTATCCAAGCAAGACCTACTGTCTTAAAAGATCTTTTAAATGCAGATACAAAGGTGATGACCTTAGATAAGTTTTTTGCAAAGATACTTCGAAAATTTTCTTTGCATGTGGGCTTAATGCCAAACTTTTCTACCTTTGAGTCCCAACATGAGCTTAAGGTAATGGCCAGATTTTTAAGCCTTGTAAATGCTCAAGGAAAAGATGACTCCCTTATTAAACTTTCACTCTTAGCTTCAAAGCGTTTGGCAGATATTTTTGGACTTTTAAATCAGTTATATGCTAAGAAAAATGAGATGGGAGACATCTCGTTTAAGGCGCAAGATTATAAGTCTCATGAACAAAGGGTGATGGGAGCCTTTAAAGAACTTCAAGGTCTTGTTTTTTCGACAGAGATTGGAAAACGTGGTCGTGGGGCTATGGAGGTGGAAACTATTGACGAGCTTATGACTAAGACGTGGATAGAAAAAGACAGTCTTGAATATTGGGATTTTAAGAAGTTTTTTCAACCCCGAATGGATGAACTTCTTTTTGAGATAAAAGAAGGACTTTATTATTATATGAAGGCCAAAGAATCTCATTTTATGTATGAGCTGTTTTCACTTTTAGATACTTATATAGAAGCAAAGATGATGGTAGCTAGTCAAGATGAAGAGCTTTCTTTTGATGATATAACTTATCTTGTTTTCTACCTTCTTAAAGCAGAGGCTAACAAAGATCGTATTGATAGTTCATTCTTATATTTTAGACTTGATGCTAACATTAACCATATGTTACTTGATGAGTTTCAAGATACCTCTACCATACAGTTTGAAATTCTTAGACCTCTTATTGATGAGATGACTTCGGGACATGGTTCAAAAGAAAGAAGTTCTTTGTTCTTAGTAGGAGACGTAAAGCAGTCTATTTATAGGTTTCGTGGTGGAAAGAAGGAACTCTTTTACGCGGTTACAGATGCGTATAAGGTACAAGTAGATCAACTTCGTACCAACTACAGAAGTGAAAAAGAAGTAGTAGAGTTTGTTAACAGGGTCTTCCTTGATAAGATTAAAGGATATGTCCCTCAAGAAGTGAAAGCTGAAGCGACTAAGGGATATGTTGAGGTGATTTTTAATGATGAGGTCTTAGAAACAATGGTTCCAACAGTGAAGCTTTTGATAGATCAGGGGGCTGACTTAAATAATATTGCCATCTTAACGGCTACAAATGCAGATGGGGCTAAGGTACAAGAGCTTTTAAAGAATGAAGGTATTGATGTGGTTACCGAAACTACCTCAAAACTTATTAATCAAAAAAATATTAAGGCCCTTATTGAGTATCTAAAGTTTTCACGCTTTAATAAACAAATTTATGCACGAAACTTTTTTGCTCTTATAGGTCAGACTCCCAGTCGTCTTTATCCTTGTGATATTAATTCGCCTGACTTAAGTACCCAACTTAAAAAGATTGTAGATAAGTACAAGCTTTATGATGGGGATATGAACATTTTTTCTTTTTTAGAAAAACTATCAAACTACAAAGATATAGAAGCTTTCTTATATGAATATGAAAGACTTGACGCATCTTCTGCTCAAAAAGAGTTAAATGGGGTGAGGGTATTGACAGTACATAAGTCTAAGGGACTTGAATATGAACATGTTATTGTCTTAGATAGACTAGGGCGAGGTAGCTCAGATAAGAGTCCTATTATTTATGAATATAACGGTATTCATTTAGAAAACATTTATCTTAGAATGACAAAGCGCGCAAGTTTTGATGAGTCGTATGACTTAGCCTTACAAAAAGAGAAAAAGCTTTCAAAAGAAGATGAACTTAACGCTCTATATGTTGCTTTTACAAGGGCAAAAGAGAGCTTGTTTGTTATTCACAAGTCTAAAGACTCTAAGTTTGAAGACCTGTGTTTAAGTGAGGGGAGTTTTGGGGACTTAGAGTTTAGAGCTAAGGAAGAAGAAATTAAAACCCTTTATCCTGAGATAAACTTTAGAGACTTTTATTATGGAACTCAGGCTGACTTACTTTCTCAAGATAAGATAGATGAACAAGATCTTAAGGCCATTGAATTTGGTTTATGTCTGCATTATACTCTGGAAATGATGGAGGACTTTAATCTTGAAAGTTTAGCTCAGGCCTTAGTTATTTCTAAAAACAAGTATGGAGCAGTCTTAAGTGAAGAAGAATTTATTTCTATAGAAAAAAGCATTTCTAAGATGCTAGATAGTACGGAGTTTTTAGAGCTGAGTTCTGGAAAGGTATATAAGGAAAAGGCTATCTCTTATAATGAAGAGTTACGTTATATTGACCTGCTCATTGAAAAAGATGATGAATGGATAGTTATAGATTATAAGTCAGCTATTTCTTATACGCAGTCACACCTTAAGCAGGTGAACTTTTATAAAAAAGCTATATCAGAGATAACATCTTCACCTGTGCGTGGTTTTATTGCCTACACCTTAGAAGATGGACTAAAGCTTGTTGAAGTCTAGTCTTAATAACAAGAGTTATGAGAACCTCTGTCTTTAGAATATTTTTGTAGTAGGGCTTTTAAGTGAGTTTTGTCTTCTTTAAAGGCTATGCTACTAAGGTAAGGCAAGGAGATATTTTTGTCTAAATGAAGTGTATTTAAGGTATTTTCTTTTAAAATCTTTTTCCATACCTTGGCTTTTTTACCTTGTGCAAGATACTTACCTTGGACATGACAAGTCTTACATTGTGCTGCGTAAATTGAGACAGAGGCTATTAAATCGAGACTGCTTAAAAGTAATAATAGTAAAATAGTTTTCAAGAAGTCATTAGCTTATAAGGACGCTCAATCTCTTGAAGTAATCCATCCACACTCATAGCTCTTCCCTTACGAATAAACTCTTTACCTTCTAAAAATATAATAATAGTTGGAGCCGAAAAGATTTGAAATTCAGCTGCTATTTCAGGGCTTAGAGAAATGTCAGCATGATATCTACCCATGGCTGGATATTCTTTTTCAAGTGCTTGCATAAGCTTAGGACGTAAGACATGACATACTGAGCATGATGGAGAAGAAAAGTATAAAACCATTGCAAGCTCTTCTTTAAGTTTAGAATTTAATTCATTTAAATCATTAAGTGTTGTATCCATAAAATATCCAATGTTTTTGGTGTTATTATACAATATGAAGCAGTTTATAATACTTATTTTCTTATTCATAAGTTCTGGCTTTGCAGAAGATACTTTGTATGCTATTAAAGGGGGACTTCTTTCTCATGCTACGGGACCTATCTCTTCTGGAATAGAAGAAGGTACTGACTTACATCTAGAACTTTTATTTAATAAAAAGCTTTTAAAATGGTATCCAACCTTGGGTACAGATATTAATCTTAATGGGGACACAAGCTTTTTATATACAGGTTTAAGTTGGGAAGGAAAGTATTTTTCGTATTTGTATTTAGGAGTATTTTTTGGTTTGGCTCTTCATAACGGTGACTAAATAATGGAAGTACTATTTCCCGCCAATTTGGTACAAGGGTGTTGTTTCGAGAAGCCTTAGATATTGGTATATACTTAGAAGATGGCCTTGTGCTTAGTTTCATGTATGATCATTATTCTAATGGGGGATTAGGCGCAAAGAGAAATCAAGGAAATGATAATATAGGATTTGTACTTTCCTACTATTTTTGAAGATTTAAAAAAATAAGACTTTTATAAGGAAAGAAGGACTACACTAAAGTATGTCCAACTAAGGAGTACATAATGAACGTAAACATTACAGGAAGACATATCAACCTTAATGACCATACGCGCCAACATATAGAAGTAGCTATGGATAGCTTTACAAAATATCAATTAGAGATAACTACAGTAAATGTTGTAGTTTCAGAAATTAAAAATGGTATAAATGTAGAATTTGATATGCACATTGCACATGCAAGCCCAGTGGTTATTAACCAAGGGGATAAAGATTTAGATACAGCGATAGACTTAGCAATAGAAAGAGCGACAAAAGCACTTCGTCGTTTACATGAAAGAGTTGTTTCTCACGGAAACGAGTCACTTAAAGACCTCGAACTTTTAGAAGCCTAATCCTCCCCTTTTTATACCCGTCAATTTTGACGGGTTCTTTTTAGCTATACAATTTTTATTATTTTAACGTAGATAAAAGTCTTAAATGACTTCATAAACAAGCATAGTGCCTGTCTTTTTATAAGGGATACTTTCTATAAAATTAAGACCCTCATATTGTATATCTAAGAGTTCCTCTTTAGTAGTAGGTTGAACCTTGGCTAATGTTTGTAAAACCTTTCCTCTATAAGCCTTTGCCCAGTGACTTACACTCTTACCCCCTTTTAAAAACTTCATGGTAATGAAATCTTGATTAAGAAGGTAAAATTTTTCATAAAATCCAGCGCGTAAATCTACTATAAGCTCACCCTTTAAGAGTTCATCTAAAGAAGATGAAAATTCTTTCTTATAGACTTTCTCCGTGACTATATCATTCAGTTTAGCACCTTGTTTAAACTTATAAGTAGGGATTAAATCACCTCCTAAAAGTGGCCCAAAAAGATTAGAAAAAACAAGGGTTTGTTTATAAAGGTAGTCTTTTTGGGTTTGACTTAAAGCATTTATATCTAAATAATCATAAGCCACCCCATCATAACGTTGTAAGGCTGGCATAGTTGCTGTTGAAAAGATATCATTTTGATATTTTTTTATGTCGCCTTCTTTTTTAATGCCTGTAAGTTTTTGAAGTGTTTCTAAGCCTGAGTCCAAGACTAAATCATTATAGGCTTGAATGAGGCTTAGACGTTTGTCGTAAAGTTCAGGAAAAAGAAGATTATTTTTATTTAAAGGAAGAAAATCACCACCTAGCTTTTTGCCCTCACTAGGAGAAAATAAAATATACATAAGGAATCCTATCTGTTTTTTGTGAAGAAACTTTTCACTTATAGTGAAATTGCCTCTTGTTGTCTGAAGAAACTTTTCACTTATAGTGAAATTGTCTCTTGTTTTCTAAAGAAACTTTTCACTTATAGTGAAACTGTCTCTTATTTTCTAAAGAAACTTTTCACTTATAGTGAAACCGCCTAGTCTAGTTTTGAAATTTTAGCATTTTTTAGCCTAATACCTTTTTATTGGTAAACTATAAGTAAGATAGTATAAAATGTACTTACGAGATAAAGTTAAGGAGAGCATCAATGAAGCTATTATTTTTATGCTTTA
>DTVI01000143.1 GCA_012963655.1 Sulfurimonas sp. | reverse complement strand
ATAACAAAGAATTCACAAGTTTCATCTTCCAAAAAATCCAAAAAAGTGGATAAAAAAGCTATTCTCCTATCTTATTTGCATTTAGCATCCTAACCAGATGGTTTATATTAAGAAATTCTTTTGTAATTATAGCCCAACTTTAAACGTTGCATTCTGTAAAGGGTACTCAAAGAAATTTTTAACTAAGGAAAACTCTATTTGATTAAAACCAGCTTTTTGGAAAGAGGTAAGTTTCTAGTCTATTGTTTCTTCATTAACTATTCTAAAAAATTTAAATGGTTTGATTTTATATGCTAAAACTCTTTTTTATTTTGCTTCTTGTTTTGTTAGTAATTGTTCATATAACGAGAAAAAGTTTGGAGATATTCGTTTGAAATTTGGAAGAGATCAGGGTATTAATGTGATAATAAAAACTTTCCTTCTTTCAATGCCTAAATCCTGAATAAAAGTTGCTAATAACTCGTTTCTTCGACAAAGTTTTTATTCTGAACCGTTAACGACTAACCCGAGAACCGATTATAATCATAAACACCCCATGTTAGTATATCTTCCAAGTTGTAATCTACATTAAACTTTTCGGTTATTACTTTTTGAAATGAAATCGTGTTAAAAACTACTTATTATGGAAAACATGTAAGGAAGGCGCTCATTTCAACCGTGTAATAACCATCTTCTTGTTTAACTTCTTCAGCTTAATTTTACATTTTATAATTTCGTGCCAAAAAATATTTAAATTTTAAATAAAAATTTATTAAAAAAGCGTGGGAATAAAGAAGAAATGGATCAACCAAGAAGATCATAACGAACAAGTAGAATTTAGGCAAGAGCAAGAAATCAACCACAGGACTAAAATGAACACAGCCAACAACACGAATCAGAAGAAGTTTTGCCGCAAAGAGTTTCTTCATCCGATGTCATTATTTACATTTATTTATTTAGCACTCCCCTGATTTAGGGCAAAGTCAAATGGATGTAGAACAGGTACCAGATGAAGTCGGGGTTGAAGAAAGTAAAGAAGAAGTTTTTTTGTAAAATGGGGTTGAAGAAGCTCATTTGGAAGAACAAGGGCTTTAAGAAATATAATAGCTTTAAGCTTAACATTAACAATAACTCTAACTTCAACAATAACTTTAGAATGCTTAAATCCAAATACAACCATAACAGCAACTGTAATAACCCCAACTCCAACCATAACTATAACCCCAACTCTAACCCCAATTTTAACCCCAACCCTAACCACAATTAGATCCGGTTTAAATGGCAACTTCAGATTTCTTCAAGAAAATACCCAATCGTGAAGCACTTCGTGATTTTTTTTCCAACGCCTGTAAAAGATATTGTCCTCCCAAACGTGAGCTCACATTGGAATTCTGTAAAGTAACTATATCATCTTTCCATTATATAATTTTTCCTTAATAGGCAATTCTAAAAGGAGAGAAAAAACTTTTAAAAAAGGCAGAAGTTAGGTGGATTGAGCATGTGCCTAATTACAGAGAACTAACTTCGTCTGGTGTCTGGAAAGAGTTATGCAAAGACCCAGTTATTAGCTTATATTTCCCAACATATAGCAAAAGCAGATCACCTTAAAAGAAGTACCTACTCAATGTGATTAATACTTTGAGACCAAATAGTATAGGAGAAATTGTAAAAACTTTACGTGAAAAGAGAAAGAATTAAAAGGTGGAAGATGAATCAATTGTTATGGTTCCTGAATTCCAACTTCTTCTGAACGCTTTTCAAACAATGACTACAGATTCTAGAGTTTATGGACTTGCTAGATTGCGAACTGTCAACTATAGCAATTGTCCTATTTGCTTTATGCCTTTGAAGAAATAGAAGTGTAAGGTCTTTTTTAAATGCAAGCGACATCAAGCACATAAAAAATGTGCTTATAATTACTACAACTCTGGATACCCCAACAGAAGCAATTATTTATGCCCCTTAAGATGCACCCAAGCTTAGATTTGAAAATATTTTTGTGGCATTTTAGTTATAAAAAAAATTAATTCATTTTT
>DTVI01000142.1 GCA_012963655.1 Sulfurimonas sp. | reverse complement strand
CATAGAGAAACCATAGAAGTACTGTAGAAATACCAGAGGAATACCAGAGAAATACTATGGGAATACCATACACATACATCAGGAATACAGTAGAAATACCATGCATAGAAATACTATAGCAATGTCATAGAAATACATAGAAAACTATAGGAATACATTTTGAATACATAGAAGTACCACAGGAATGCTATGGGAATGCAATAGGAATATCATAGAAATGCAATAGGAATACCATAGGAATACCATACAAATACAACATAAATACCATATGAATATCGCAGAAATGCATAGGCATACCACAGAAATGCAAAGCAATACTTTAGGGATTCCACAGAAATGCATAGCATTACCATAGAAATACAATAGGAATGTAATACAAAAACATTGGGAAACTACAGAATGCAATAGAAATACTTTGACATGCCGTAGAAATACATAGGGATACAATAGAAATGCAACAGAAATATATAGAAATACCATACAAATACACAGACATACAATAGAATACTATGGAAATGCCATAGAAATTCAAAAAGAATACCCAGAACTACAACAGAAATACCATAGAAGTACATTGGAATACCACAGAGTTACTATAGAAATACGTATAAATACAATTGGAATGCCATAGCAATACATAGGAATACAATAGAAATACATTACAAATACAAAGAAAACCATTGAAATATTAAAGAAAACAGTAGAATTACATAGAAACACAATGGAGTTGGCATAGACATAACGTAGAAATGCAATAGAAATGCATAGAAATGCAATAGCAATACGATAGAAATATCATAGAAATACTGTACAAGTGCAACAGGAATTACATAGAAATACATAGAAATACCATAGAAATGCAATGGAAATACATAGGAATACCATAGAAATACATAGAGCTACCATACAAATGCAACAGAAAGACCATAGGAATACAGTAAAAAGACCATAGAAATAGCATAGAAATACGATAGAAGTATCACAGAAATCCATAGAAATGCGATAGAAATACAATAGAAATAGCACAGAAATACATAGAAACACCATTCGAATACATATAAATACCATAGCACTACCACAGAAATACAACAGAAATGCTATAGAATACAATAGAAATACCTTACGAATACAACTGCAATATTACAGCAATACAATAGAAATGTATAGGAATACTATAGAAATACACAGAAATACCATGGGCATACTATAGAATTACACAGACATACCACCGTAATACATAGGAATGCATAGAAATGCTATAGAAATGCGGAAATGTACCATAGAAATACAATACAAATACCATAGAAATACATAGAAATCCCATAGAAGTGCCATAGAAATACCATTAAACCACAAAAGGAACACATCTGGATTCCACAGGAATACAACAGGAATACGTAGGAATACAATAGAAATAAATAGAAATGCAATGGGAATACTATAGAAATGCAATGGAGGTACAGAGGAATACATAGAGATACCATGGTAATGCCATAGAAATATACTGAAGGACATTAGAATTACAATAGAAATGCAATAGAAATGCAAAGGAATGCTATAGAAATACTATAGACATACATAGAAATACGATAGGAGTACCATAGGATTACATAGAAACCCATAGAAATACTAGAAATACGATAGACATTAATAGAAACATAACAGAAATACCATAGACGTAGCATAGCAATGCAAACAAATACAATAGAAATGCTATAGAAATATTATAAACATACAGTAGAAATACAATGGAAATGTAATAGGAATACGATGCACATACATAGGAATGCCATAGAAATATGATAGAAACACCATAGGAATGACAAAGAAATACATAGCAAACCATATAAATGCATAGAAGTACCAAGGGAATACATAGGAATACCACAGAAGTACCATAGAAATACATAGACGTGGCATAGAAATGCCACAGGAATACAACAGAAACACGTAGAAATACAATAGAAACACAATAGTAATACATAGGAGTACCATAGAAACACCATAGCAATACCA
>DTVI01000141.1:1353-2023 GCA_012963655.1 Sulfurimonas sp. | reverse complement strand
TAATCGGGTTTAATCAGGAAACTGTTCTCATCTGTTCTATTATCGATTTGGGCCAGGGCCTATTTACTTCGAGCGCTCTCCTCTCTATTTGCCTTAATAAGTTCCCGAGGTCTTTTTTGTACGCCTTGCGCCACGGCCTCATATGTTTTTTCATTTTTCGGACCTTTATGTAATGTCTGAATACTGGTCTGTTCTCCGGATTTTCGAATATATACGTTGCCATCTGTATGAACGTGTTCCAGTGTTTCAGGGGGCACGCATACCAACCCAAAATGCCCCTATATACGTGAATATAGATTTGTCCAATAAAATCTTGCTGAATAGCACGAACAATTCCACCTTCGTATTCCAGGATTAATGCGATTAGCTCAGGAGGTATTTGACGCGCAATTTCGTCGCTCATCCCTTTTGATATATTACGTCCAATGAAATCTTTAGGATGCTTCGTTATGAGCTTTTATTAATCTGCAAAACCGGTGTTAATTGTAGTTACTATAGTTTACAGGGGTACTTAAATTTAACGTTAGTCTCAAAAACAGTGATTATTTTCTTTTACTTAGATTAATCCGTTATACCAGTCCGTCATTGGACGATTTTTTTTCGATGTTGAGACTTACGTCAATAATTACACCATCAAGTACAAAACCCGTGTTTAGTTTCTTTAATCTGC
>DTVI01000141.1:336-1292 GCA_012963655.1 Sulfurimonas sp. | reverse complement strand
AGTCATGACAAATAACAACGGTTTTGCAGATTACACTAAATTGAAAGAGAAGCTGGCAACAATTGAAAAGGAACTAGCCTGCTACAAACGCTTCAATCCGTACAAAGATGGGAAGATATATAAAGTCACAAATACAGAGGACGGTAAAGTTTACATCGGCAGCACATACCAAACGCTTTTGGAACGGTGGCAAGAACACAAAAAAGATTACAAAAAAGGAACACAGAAACGGTTGTTTTACACGTACATGCGAAAACTCGGAAGAGATAAATTTAAAATCGCACTGTTGAAACCTTGGCCTTGCTTGAGTCGTTGGCACCTCGAAAATGCAGAATACGCGGAACAGTTAAAGATTCCTGAAAACCTTCGACTCTTCGTTCCGAAGAAACGCTTACCGTATGGGTTGTCGAGGTTACAGAAGCGTTGCCGCTACCGGAGGAACTATCGTCGTCGACCCAGTCGAAATCTAAATGAGTTAGTTCAATCGTCGGAAGATGATTTGGTCGTAAAATCCTCCATAATACCAAAAAAGACACTGCGACAATCAATACTTCATAACTCATGGTTTATTTAACTTGAATTTTTACAGAGCCATGAGAAGTGGACCAACAATAGGCAGAACCGTTTCAGGCAAAGTGTGGGTAAAGAAGTTACCTACGTCCTCCCAGAATCCAGCACCAATAGGCACGCCTCGCCCCCTTCCGCGCTTAGCCTTGCGCTTTGGTTTCCCATTCTTTCTCCTTAGTCCCTTTCCGACTTTCCTACTCATGTATTGAGGAACACCTGAACCGTATGCCTTTGGCTTGGCTCGCCCCATTTGCCTCCTTGGCCCCCAAGCTTTGAAAACCTGCCTGTGCACATGACCTGTCCAATGGTCGTTTAGAGATCTGTATTTTCTGCTAGGTTTATTCCTGCTTGAGACCAGGAATGGTGTGAAATCCTCACCGTCCTTGCGC
>DTVI01000141.1:0-326 GCA_012963655.1 Sulfurimonas sp. | reverse complement strand
TGCCGCTGATCCCAGCTCCTTTCTTCTTCGTACCTCCTTTCCGAAAAACTCTTTTCTGGTTTGGTTTCCAATTATGTTTCACCTTCCATTTCGCTAAAGAATCACTCAACATCTTTTTGGCCTGTGTCTTGCCGCTGATCCCAGCTCCTTTCTTTTTCCCTTTCTTCTTCGGTATTCCTAGGGCAGCTTTTTTGGCCCTATACCTGCGACGCGCGGCTATGGCGGTTTTCGTCATTTTGAGCTTTCGTCTTGCCATGTTTAACTATATGAAAATGCTCCCTTTGGACATTGTAAGACTCATATTGTCGTTCCACGAACCCATTTGC
>DTVI01000140.1 GCA_012963655.1 Sulfurimonas sp. | reverse complement strand
TTATATAGGAAATTTAGTTGATTTTTTTTAGAAGAAACATGTTGAAAATACTTAAAACGACAGTTCATATAAAAGGTTATCTATTGTTTACATTAATTTTAATATATTTAGTTTTATAGGTTTTGAGGTATTTAAAAAGAGGTTTTTGAAGTTTTCTTGTTTTAATATCAAGAAAATTTAACTACTCACCCTAGTGGATGAGTAAGGCGAAAAAGCAAGACTTAGTCTGCTTGACCAGCCATTTCCATAGTGATACAGTTACGATCAAGCATATCAGTACAAACGTATACACAAAGTGCACACCCTTTACATCTGTCTTCATCAACCCAAGAAGTGTTACCTTCTTTATCGAACATAAGCGTATTTGCTTCTGGACAATATAATGTACAAGTATTACACTTGTACTCAGCACACATATCTTTATTAACTTTTGCAACGTAATACATTTATAGCTCCCTTATACTTTTAGTCTAACGATTAACTCGCTACCTGAAATATCTACTTGATCAGCAAGCTTGAAAGTATCAGTGATAACATTCATGTTTGCAGCAAGTAGTTGCTCTTTCTTCTTGAATTTCTTCTCAATAGCAGAGTCAAGTGCAGCAGTACCACCAGAAGCAACAAAAGAGTTTCCAAGGAAACGTTCTCTTACTGCAACTTCGATATTGTCTGTAGTAACTAGCTTAGTAAGACCAAATAACATACCCATCATTGCCATGTTTGTTGCAAGTTCAGTACCAGCAATGTTCATTGCTAATTGAGTTGCGTCAAATTGAACAACAGTTGCGTTTAAGTCATTAAGAACTTTCATATCATCTTCAGTAAGTACATCAAATGCAGTATTGATGATGATAAGTGAATTCGGCTTAAGACCTGTGTAAAATGGCATAGTGTATGACTTACCATGAGTTACAACTTGTGAATGGTAGATAAGAATGATGTCTGGATAAATTACTTCACCAACTTCATAAATCTCTTCAGAAGAAGCACGTACATATGCCTCAACTGGTGCCATTCTTTTCTCAGAACCAAAAAATGGAACTAGAGATGCATATTTACCAGCATTATCCATAGCAGCACCAAGGATATGTGCTGTTGTAACAACACCCTGTCCACCAAGTCCTGAAATTCTAATGTTATAACGTTCTTTAGCTGCCATGGTTATACCGCCTCTGCTTTTTTAGCACGTTTAGCAGCTTTTTCTTCGCCTTCAACGCGTTCGATTACCGCTTTCGCTTCGTCCGTCATGAACTCTTCGAATTGGAATCTATCTTTTTCTTGTGCTTTTGCATCTGCAAAAACTTCTTCAGTAGGAATTGAATACTCAATGTTACATGAAGTGTAAGCTTGGATAAATGTAGGTCCTACTTCTCTAGCTACGAAGATTGCTCTTCTAATTACTTTTGCAGCTTTTTTGATGTTAGTTGGTGACATACGAACAGCGTAAACAACACCAGCAGCTTTTGCTAGGTCGATTGCTGGCATCTTACCAAAGTTCTTACCAAATGGAGACATCTTAAGTACAGCACCACGAGGTGACATACCAGACTCTTGTCCACCAGTATTTCCATAAACTTCATTATCAAGCATGATTGTAGTGAAACGCTCACCACGAATCCATGAGTGCATAGTCATAGAGAAACCGATATCCATAGTACCACCGTCACCGGCAATAGTAATAACATCTTTAGTCTTGTCAGGGAAACGTAGTCTAAATGCACGAGATAGACCAGAAGCCATTGCATTTTGATCTCCGTAGTTTCCGTATACAAATGGAACAGCCGCTTGAGAAATTGCAAGACGACCACAACCAGCAGTACCAATAGTTACAGTTTCTTCCGGGTTTGGAAGAGATGCAAAAATTAGTCTGATGTAATAAGCCATCCAACAACCAGAACACATTGGGTGCTCTTCAACTAACTCTTTGAATTGACCCATGTTACCTGGACCAGCTTCATCTTGAGTTTTACCAAATGGACCGAAGTCAACTAGTTCTACATAATCTTTTGGCAAGTATTTCTTAA
>DTVI01000139.1 GCA_012963655.1 Sulfurimonas sp. | reverse complement strand
ATGAGATCGACACTATGCCAAACGACAGGTACTACGTGGTCGTCCACGTTGGGGGCTGGCAAGGAGGTACCTCCGCCCCCAACGGGGTACGCATGGACACCAATTGGTGCCTCAACACACGGGTCTATATCTAAACAGGATAGCCCGGCCTGCGGCCGATCCCAGTATAAAGCAGCTATGCGCGTATGCTTGTTCTCGCGCATAGATGCTTTATACGGGATCGAGTCGCGTGGCCCATCCCAGGCAATGCTGCCTAGCGTTGTATAAATAGATTGCATTAAATTATCTCCGCTCCTCCTGGTTGTAATGGTCGTATTCCGCCGTAGTCAGGCGGTTCGCCTCACACTCGATCCCATGGCGGAACTCGCCAGTTCCACTGCAGGTAACATAACGGAACAGGTCTACCGCGAGATTGTTCCGGTCTTTCGAACTCTTAGGTGGCGCCCACACCTTATGAAAGTACGCAAGGTCGTTCAAGAAGCTCAGGCAGTCTTGAGGATCTTTGAAGCTATAAGCGTCTCCCGAATCGTGGGTGAGTTCCTTGGACTGACGGACAAAGAACTCCATTTGCTTCCAAGCTGCCTCACGTCGGCGCTCTTGGAGGGGAATGTCCCTCCATAGGTACTTGCGGATATCGCCTTGGCGGTTATCCAATAGCACAGTGGCGCCATCCTTTTGGCAATAGTCCTCCCAGCCCTTGCCCTCGAACCATCGTTTCCCAACGAAGGCTACATGCCACAGGGAGCCTTCGCAAGTCGCGAAGTGCTTTTGCATCTTGCGCTTTGCGGCTTGATTGAACTTTTTAGGTTCCCACTCACGCTTCGCGATCATCGCGATATGAAGGTGCCTTGCATGCCCGTCCATCTCAGCGGACATCATCCATTGATCCGCCACGTCGGCGAGGAACTTGTTCCATGCAGCCTCGCAGTCTTCAGTCGCCCCAAGCTTGGGGCGCCAGGTCAAGGCAAAGGCACGTCCCAGTTTTGTAGGGGTACTCATGATGTGACCGATCCTCTTGGTTTCGGTCACAGGTCACTTGGTCACAAGTGACACAGAAAAAAACACACGTGGTTTTTTTGCACTAGGTGGGGTCCCTCCGGGGAGGAAAATTCCTCCAAGGCAAATCGTAGAAGGAGCCGCACTGAGTGAGGCCTGCCGAGGGAAGGAAGGTGGAAGAGAGATTTCGCCGCAAAAATAAATTTCTCACGGTAGGAAACAAGAATGAAATGGTCTACCGTCGCTCAGGTCGTCGCAGAAATTTTGGTCGCCGTCGTCGCCGCTCTACGCGGCTGCGCTACATCAAGCGCAAGACGGGTGCCCGGTCGCAGAGTAGGCAAATTGCCTCACTCGAGCGACGAATGTCGAGGATCACTAAGGAGGCCTCGCAGTATGCCCAGTTTGAGCTGCTACCCGAAGGAAGCGGAGGAGGCACAGGCATCAACCTCAATACTGGAGATTTCTTCTGCTCGTGCTTGACACGTCCGGCCAATTGGAAGCCAATCTTCCAAGCTGGTCCCCTAACGGGCGCAACGACTACCAACACAGTCAACAAGCTGAAGATGACTTCAGCGGACTTGCAGTTCGTGTTCAGTCCCACAAACAGTGAGCTGCCGCTTACGCCTCGTATCGTCAACCTCTATCTCATCAAGCTTCGCAAGGAGACAGCGATGGATGTGCTTTCCGAGACAACCCAGATGAGCAGTGCTGGCCTCACGGCCGCCAACAATGACGTGGTTCACAAGTCCACCGTCGCAGGCGGAGCGTTCACCATGATCAAATGGAACCCTGCCTCGTTCCACGTGCTGCAACACAGGCAATTCACGGTCGCTAACATCGTTCAAGAGACAGCCGTCGCACCGGCTGAAGGTGATGTATCGATCACCAACACCTATGACGCACTCAAGAGGGTGCGCATGATCCAGAAGATGGGTAATGAGCTCAAGGCACCCAAGGGCACAGTGCTCGAGATGAATGAGATCGACACTATGCCAAACGACAGGTACTACGTGGTCGTCCACGTTGGGGG
>DTVI01000138.1 GCA_012963655.1 Sulfurimonas sp. | reverse complement strand
AATCTTAGTTAAAAGGACTTAGAAAATGAAATTATTCATAAGCCTATTTTTGGGCTTTTTATTTTTAGGATGTGCACCTCTAAAAAAAGGTGATTACGTAACATTTACAAGTGATAAATATCTTTTTATGCAAGATTCGTTTATTGATAAAAAAATGGATTGTCTTATACTGGGAAAACTTGGGGAGAGGGACTTAGATGTGAAGTATTGCGTAGGTTTTAATTATGCCTCACAAGCTGTTCAAGGGTTTGTTTTTAGACATGAATATGAAACATATGAGAAACGTTATTTGGGTTCGACCCTAAGTTTTAAGACAAAGTCTTTATATACTATTGCATGTAAGACAGAAACTATTGATGAAAGTGCTTCGGGTGTAGAATATATAAACTGTATGGTTCCTCACAAAAGATTTGATATATACTCTTTTATTGTAAACTCAAAAAATAATATTCATGGAGTCTTTCGTTCAACCCTTGGAAGTAAAAAGGAATATAAAGGGGTTATCAGACAAGATGGAAAAAAAGCTTTGGTAGATTTTTATAAGAATTTGAGAAATAAAAACAGTGAGAAGTGGAAGAAAGGTAGCCTTTAGAAAAAGGCTATTATTAGAAAAAAACCTTAGTTACAAGTACGTGTACTTTCTTTTACGAAGGTTTTGTTTACCCAACCCTTATTTCCCTGATATTCTATAAAACACCAACCCTCTTGAGCTTGAGCTAAAAAGGCTTTGACTTCGTCTTCTTGCATTTTCATCATAGGCTCTAGTTCAATATCTTTTCCACAACCATAATTCTTTACACAGATTTCATTAAAAGGGATAGTAGATATTTTCTTTGAAGTGTAAATAGACTCACTTCTTATATTTAAAACATCATTTGATCTAACCTTATTGATCTGCCAAAAAGTTATATGATCGGCAATAAGAGAAGAACCTAGTATAAGGATGCTAAGTAGTAGTTTTTTCATTTTAAATTCCTTGAAAGGGTGGTTTGAATCTTAGTTTTAGAATAAATCTTTTTTATTATATCGAAGAGTTTTCGGAAAGAGAAAAAAAGATGTAATTTTTAAAAAAAGCAGAAGGTTTTATAAACCTGCTGCTTTGATTTTTTCAGCCTGATAATGGGCTTGTAGAGGTTCAACAATTTCATCCATTAAACCACCACCTAAAATTTCATTTAGACGGTAAAGGGTAAGGTTAATACGGTGATCAGAAATACGGTTTTGAGGGTAATTATAAGTACGGATACGACCAGAACGGTCGCCTGTCCCTACCTGCTCTTTACGTGCAGCCCCATCAGATGCCATTTTTTCTTTCATTTCAAGGTCAAATAAACGAGCTTTAAGAACCTTCATTGCCTTGTCTTTGTTTTTATGTTGAGACTTTTGATCTTGATTGGTTACAACTAAACCAGTTGGCAAGTGAGTAATACGAACGGCTGAATCGGTAGTATTTACAGACTGACCACCACATCCAGAAGAACGCATAACATCAATTTTAAGGTCTGTTGCATTAATCTCAATTTCTACATCATCAACTTCAGGCATGATTGCTACTGTAATAGCAGAAGTATGAACACGCCCTTGCGATTCAGTTTGAGGTACACGTTGTACACGGTGAGTTCCTGCTTCGTTTTTCAAGTAAGCATAAACTTTTTCACCCTTGATAAGTGCAATTACTTCTTTGAATCCACCTGCGTCACCATCAGATGTTGACATAATCTCAATGTTCCATCCACGAAGTTCGGCGTAACGTGTATAAGCAGTGAAAAGGTTTCCAACAAAAATTGCTGCCTCATCTCCACCTGCACCTGCTCTCATTTCTAAGAAAATATTTCTATCATCATTAGGGTCTTGAGGAACTAACAGACCTTTAAGCGCATCTTCAATGATAGGAATTTGAGGCTCAAGTTCTTTTAGCTCTTCTTTTGCCATTTCAACCATTTCAGAATCACTTAGCATCTCTTTATTGTCTGCTATTTCTTGGATAATATCCATATACTCTTTTACTTTTTCAACAATAGGTAAAAGAG